>DASUMO010000508.1:0-6096 GCA_036277695.1 Chitinophagaceae bacterium | reverse complement strand
ATGAATACGAACCAGTCTCACCCTGAAACTTTTTTCGGTCAGGAAGTTGAACATTTTATAAGTAAGGTATTCCTTGATGATCAGTTGCTCATCATCACTGGTAGTGGCACAGCCGCAAACCAACTTCAGTTTTCCGAGGATGGCCAGCCGGGGGGATGTCGGATTTTTGAAATTCAGCAAAAGCGGGGGCATAAAACAATTTTCCAGCCTGAACTTGCCACGGGTCTGGATCCGGATATCTTCTTTGATGGATGAACTATCCGGAAATCGCAGGGTAATCGTTGCTGGTTGAAGGGTTTTCTGGCTTCGCTTGGTCAATAGATTTTTCAGGTCGCTCGACAGGATCATTTCGAGCGGCCTTTCCTCCTGGAAGAACATCGCACTGTCAATAGCCTGGGAATAGACAAGTGGATGCGCCAGGCTCAACAGGGAAATGGCCAGGAACAGAAGTGGCTTTTTCATGTGTTCGGTTATTTGATACGGTTATTCAGTCCGGGCATTGTCAATAAAAGTATGCTTTACGGCATTTTTGTTATTGATGGTTTTGTAAAAATCTTCGAGGAAGAGGGTCACTTCTTTTTTATGTGGTTTATTGAGCCACTGGCAATTGCTGACCAGGTTGAAGATGTTTTCTTTCTGGTTATTAAAAATGGAAATGGCTTCCTGTAATTCCTCCATACTCCTGGGAAATCCCCGGTATTTGCGGTCTTTCACGGTTTCAATTCCCATTTCTTCCGGTGGGGCGGCATAGGATGCATTGACAAAGCCACTATGGTTCAAGTCATAGGGCACTGCAATGGGAATAGCCTTTTCATCCTTCCTTGGCTGGATCAGCTTGATATTGTGAAAAGCGGGAACCGACCAATCTGTGTTACCTATCATATATTCAAAAAGCGCAACCAGGGTCATCTGCTTCCGGTCGGTGGTTTCCGAATTCACCGCCACATTTTCCAGTTCCCGGCAACCATTTCTTTTTGCCATATCATCCACATCTTCCAGCAGGAAGCCATATTGTGAATAGGATTTTATTTTCCCCTTTGTATCCTCATACGTGATTTTGACTAACCTCACCCGGAAACTTTTTTCAGTGAGCATATTATAAATCTTGTAAGCGAGGTATTCTTTAATGATGAGTTGTTCATCATCCTTGGTAGCGCCGCAGCCTACCACGAGTTTAAGCTTCCCAAGGTTTTTCAGCCCGGGAGAAGAAGGCGTGGCGAAATTCAACCGTATGGGAGGCATATGGCAATTCTCCAGCCTGAATTTGCCCCGGGAACTGATCCCAATTTCCTCGCTCACCTTGCTGCTGTCGGCAAACCGCATGGTAACCAGGGCGGGTTGCTCAGCTTTCTGCATTTTTTTATTAATAAAAGTCTTCAGGTCGCTGGACAATGTCATTTCAAAGGGCTGTTCATCCCCGAAAAAGGCGGCGCTGTCGATTTTAAACTGGGTAAAAGCTGCATGACTGAGTAAGAGCAGCACGACGGTGATCATCCTGTTAAGCTTTCTCATATTATACCGTTTTTGTAGTGGCGAAGCAATCACAAACCTATTTCATCAACTCCGGAATCACTTTTCCCACCGAACCACTGGGCATCTCAATGTGCAATAAAGCGGCCAGTGTGGGTGCAATATCCGTCATAAATGTCTCACGGTTTGTCTTACCCTGCTTGATTCCCCATCCATACCATAGCAGGGGTATATGCGCATCATAGGGATTCCACAATCCATGGGTAGTGCCGGTATTACTGTAAGCATCGATGTGATGGGAGTGCAGGATTACCTGTACGTCTCCATTTCTCTTCGGATAATATCCATTGTTCAGCATTTCCCTGATCGTTTTGGGAAGTGGAGTTTCATTTAATTCGTCTAAAGGAAAGACCCTGGCAATACCCGTTTCAGTTGCAAGGTAATCAACAATCCAATTAGACAGCTCTTCCTTGTCTATTTTAGCGGAATCCAGCAAGCGCTGGTTAAAATGCAACTGGTAGTTATCATCACTGACCACCAATCCCCCCACTTTATAATATTCCTTCAGGTTATTATTCAATTGTTCGGTGATCTTACCCATAAAAACCCTTCCCGCCGGGATCTTATTCTCTTTTAAGAATTCCGGTACGGGTGAAACGCCATGATCTGCCGAAAGAAATACCGTGTACTGGCCAACTCCCACTTTATTATCAAGAAAATCAAGCAGATCGCCAATCTCCCGGTCCAGTCTTAAAAAACCATCCTCGGCCTCTACCGAGTTGGGGCCGAAACTGTGACCAATATAATCCGGGGAGGAATAACTGATAGCCAGGATATCAGTGATCCCATCGGTTCCCAAATTTTCCGCTACCAGTGCCGCTTTTGCAAATTCCGAAGTAAGAGTATTACCAAAGGGAGTGGTCAGTACCGAAGCATAGTTCTTGCCGCTGAAATTTTTCAGGTCATAAGGAAAGCCTTTCCCAAATGGTTTTCCTTCATAGGCCTTTTCATCTGCGCTGCTTTGCAAGTAAGTAGCAGCAGGGTAGAGTAATTTCCATCCCTCCTGGTAATATTTATCTACCAGTTTCCGGGCATTAAAATCCTTCACCCACTTTGGAAGATCAGTCATATAATAAGTTGAGCTGATCCAGTCGCCAACTGTATTATCATACCAATAAGCTGCATTCGCGCTATGACCGGCAGTAAGTATTCCACCCCGGTCTTTCAACGAAATGCCAATCACTTTGCTTTTAAAATTAGTAGCCAACCGCAATTCATCACATATGGTAGTAACCAGCAAATTTCGCGGACTTTGTAAACCCAGGGCAGAGCCGCTGCCTACCGTTTTAACTGTTTTATCCTCCGTGCAATAGACTCCCCGCATCTGTTGGCGATCCCACCAGAAATTCCCGGTGATCCCGGTAATTGCAGGAACCGAGCCAGTATAAATTGAACTATGTCCGCAGGCTGTAACGGTTGGGGCATATGGTATCAGGGTATTTTCACAGGCAAATCCCTGGTTGAGCATGCGCTTGAACCCACCTTTGGGAGCATAGCGGTCATAATACCGGTATAGATAATCCCATCGCATCTGGTCCACTACGATACCCACAACAAGTTTGGGACGGGGAATTGATTGAGCGAATGATAAATTAGCAGCCAAACAAATCAACAGGAAAGCAAACGGGAATAGACGCAGCATAGTAAAAAAATTGGTAGACAAATGTAAGTGATTATAGGTAGCGGGCATCTTGAATTTCGTTTATGCCAGCGGGTTGACGGAGAATTAATTACAAGAGTTGTCTTTCTTTTAATTTCTTTAGAGATGGAAACCTTTTGGCCCCGGCTTCTTATTAACTGCCGCCATCGCAAGGGTTTGACGGACCCTTTGCTTCCTGGTGGCAGGCATTTTAGCACTCTCAATCCAAAAAAGGAATTGCTTTCGATAACCGGGCGGAAAAGCAGTGAAGTTGGCCCATGCTTTTTTATTTTTGGCAAGGGCGTTCTGTAAATCCTTGGGAAGAGTATTATTATCAGAATGCTGATCACTACTGGTCAAAGCATCCCAGGATCCGTCTTTTTTAGCTTGTTCGATCTTATCAAGACCTGCGGGGCTCATAAGTTCCAGCTTACTGAGTTTTTCCACCCTTGATTTATTCAGCTTACTCCAGGCACTTTTGGGTTTACGGGGCGTGAACTTTAACATAGCCCGTTTCTCATCCAGCTTACGGGGCAAACTGTCAATCCAGCCAAAACAAAGAGCTTCTTCCACCGCCTCCCCGTAATTTACCCGGGGTTTACCTGATTCTTTTTTATAATAGATAAACCAAATGCCCGGTGAACTTGCATGATTTTTTTCCAGCCATTGCCTCCAGGCTTTCCGGGTCCTGGGGTGAAAAGTTTTGTATTCAGAAGCTGCCATAATTCCATGGCAATTTCCGGAATTTTCGATTCTGGGATTGCTTCTTGCAACCTATACTTTAAAGGGAAGGGAGAAATTCATCAGGGGTTCTTTTCCACATTCGTGAATAAATCCCAATCCTGTCAGCTTGAGTCGTTTTGGTATATTTGTCCGGCCTGCAGCAAGAACTCCCCTGCAAAAAACACTGTTTTACAACTATTTGCTGCAATTAAACGAAATATCCTTTTAAAAACGAGATGAGTGATATGGCAAAAGAAAAAGATATATCCAACCTGTTTGAGTATACTGAAGAAAGCATTAAATCCCTCGACTGGAAAGAACATATACGGCTAAGACCCGGTATGTATATCGGCAAGCTGGGCGATGGCAGCAGCCCGGATGATGGTATCTATGTCCTGGTGAAGGAGGTGATGGACAACTGCATCGACGAATATACTATGGGCTATGGCAAGACCGTAGAGCTCAAAATAGAAGGCAAGACGGTGACCATCCGGGACTATGGCCGCGGTATACCCCTGGGAAAAGTAGTGGATGTAGTTAGTAAGATCAATACCGGTGCGAAATACGATAGTAAGGCCTTCCAAAAATCTGTGGGGTTGAATGGAGTAGGTACCAAGGCCGTGAATGCACTCAGCAATTATTTTAAAGTAACAGCTTTTCGGGAGGGCAAGGAGAAATCGGCCGAATTTGAACGGGGTGTATTGATCAAGGAATTCAAGGAGGCGAAATCAGGCGAGCAAAACGGCACCCTTGTCACATTCATCCCCGACGAAACAGTATTCAAACATTTCAAGTTCCATCCTGAATTCCTGGAAAACCAGATCTGGAATTATTGTTTTTTAAATGCCGGGCTAAAGATCCTTTTCAACGGCAAATCCTTTGTTAGTAAAAATGGTTTGCTGGACCTGCTGCAACGCAAGACGAATGAAGATGAAATTCGTTATCCCATTATTCACCTTCGCGGGGATGATATTGAGCTGGCCCTTTCACATACCAATGAATACGGGGAAGATATTTACAGTTTTGTAAATGGTCAGCATACGACCCAGGGCGGCACTCACCAACAGGCTTTTCGCGAGGCCTATGTAAAAACCATCCGGGATTTTTATAAAAAAGATTATGATGCTGCAGATATCCGGACAGGTATTGTGGCGGCTATTTCCGTACGGGTGGTAGAACCCGTTTTTGAAAGCCAAACCAAAACCAAGCTGGGATCGGTGAATGTAGATGTGGACGGGCCCAGCATGCGGCAATTCGTAGGGGATTTCCTGGCCAAAGAACTGGATAATTTCCTGCATAAAAATCCATCCACTGCCGACGCCCTCAAAAAGAGAATCGAACAAAGTGAAAGAGAGAGAAAGGAGCTGGCCGGCATTAAAAAACTGGCTAATGAAAGGGCCAAAAAGGCCAACCTTCACAATCGTAAACTTCGGGATTGCCGGGTACACCTCGATGATGATCCACCTTCCAAAAACAGGGAAGAATTTGTTGCTAAACAGAATGAAACCACCATATTTATTACCGAAGGTGATAGCGCCAGCGGATCGATCACCAAAGCCAGGAACGTGGAAACCCAGGCCGTGTTCAGTTTACGCGGGAAGCCCCTGAATTGTTTCGGACTCACTAAAAAAGTGGTGTATGAAAACGAGGAATTCAATTTATTACAGCATGCCTTGAATATTGAAGAAGGCCTGGATGGATTGCGTTTTAATAATGTAGTGATCGCTACCGATGCCGATGTGGATGGCATGCATATCCGATTATTATTGATGACTTTTTTCCTGCAGTTCTTTCCCGACCTTGTCAAACATGAAAAAGTTTATATCCTGGAAACTCCGTTATTCAGGGTGCGCAATAAGCAGGATACAATTTATTGTTTTGATGAAAATGAGAAACAGGCTGCCGTGAAAAAACTGGGGGCTAAGCCGGAGATCACCCGTTTCAAGGGATTAGGCGAAATCAGTCCAGATGAGTTTGCCCAGTTTATTGGCCCGGATATGCGCAAGCAGTTAATGCGCCTGGAACAGGGGGATCATATCCAACAATTACTGGAATATTATATGGGAAAGAATACCATGGAAAGACAGGAATTCATCATCAATAACCTGAAGGTTGAGCTGGATGCGCCGGTGGAAACCTGATTTTATTTCTTTGCTATGTGTATCTATGTGCCTATGATATCTATGTGGTAAATTAACACCATG
>DASUMO010000507.1:0-2344 GCA_036277695.1 Chitinophagaceae bacterium | reverse complement strand
GTCTGCCCCGAGTCCGCCGATAAAATATACAGGATTCGTCAATCGGTAATTTTTTATTCAAACCGGGACAAAATTATTGTACAGGAAGCAAAGTGCAGGGAGAGAGGCCTTTTTTGTTAGGGGAGATTTCAGAACTATTGGTTGAAGATTTAAATGATTTCATTGAATAATATCCCTGCGGGAATGCGCCGGCTATGGATTGGATTAACTTTATAGGGATGTCCTGGCCTTTCCACCATAAAGAGCTGGCCATATTTTGGGTAAAGGTATTTGCATTGTATGCGATTACGGAAGCGTTTATTCAGCTCCTGTTCCTCTATATTCTAAATAACTATGGCGACAGGCCGATCAGCAACTGGGAATTTCATACCATAATGTGGGTATTCCAGTGTTTATTGATCTGGCCCATCTGGTATGTGGCCTGGCTGGTAAAGAAGAGAAATATTTTTTTACAGGTATTGGTAAACGTTCTGTTCTACCTGGTATATAGTCAGTTTTGGTTTGGCCCTGTGCAGGACCTGATAGCCTGGCTGCACCAGCACCTGCAGGCACTCACAAGACCTGCTGGGGAACGTCTCGTCTCACCGGTTGATCAGGGCAGCAGTTTTGCCTACCTTAATTATCAATTGCTAAAACACGGATTCCGTTTATCCATCTTTTACATTGCCAATTACTTCTATCATTACCGGCAGGAAGAGCAGAAAAGAACCGAGCTGGCCACAGCCAATAAGGACCTGCAGCTAAGGCTGCTGAAATGGCATCTCAACCCGGAATTTTATTTTAAAACAATTGATCAACTGCGGCAGCTGGCAGCTCAGAGCCCGGCAAATTGTTCCGGACCCATCCTGCAACTGGCCAAAGTAATGGAGTACGTGATCTACGAGGTCAAGGAAAAATGGGTGGAAGTAAAAAAAGAAATACAGTTTCTCCGGAATTACCTGGAGCTGGTAAACAGGCAGGCAATCAATAAAACCGGGTTTTCACTGGTTACCACGGGTGATTATGATGGTTTGAAAATTGCTCCCTTATTATTAGCCGGAGTAGTAGATAAATTGAGTACAATACATGAAAGGGGCGAACCGGTCCATGTCAAACTTCAGCTAGAATTTGCAGGCGCGGAAATGGTCTGTGAAATTGAAAATGATGCGGGTTTGCCCTTGTCGAAATTCTTTAACCCGGGTGAACTGGCCTATAAACGTTTTGAAGAGACTTATCCTGGAAATTTTACCTGTTCTTATCCACAGGGAGAATCGAAATTAAAATTCAGCCTGCAATTGGATGAAAAAACCTGACACCATAACCCGGCCATTTAGAACTGTACAGGAGAAAAAAAGAGTCCGCCGGTTCTGGTTGCTGTCTTTTGCTGTCTATGCGCTGGCAGCAGCAGTATATTGGATGATTTACTATTTTATTACCCTGAATAAGTGCCGGGAATGTTTAGAACCATTGCCCTATTATTTTACGCAATGGCTGGTTGGATTATTATTTACCGCTTTGCTCTGGCTGGCGCTTGATTTTTTTTACAATAGGAAACCAGCCTTAAACATCCTTCTCAATATTATCCTTTTTATTGTCCACTATTTTTTATGGTTGATCTTCGAATACCAGTTGGAAAAATCAGGGCTATCCTGGCTCTCTTCGACAGCGGGTTATAATAAATCGGTTGATGACTTTGTATATGAGTCCTGGTTTGATATGGTGAAATATGTATTGACCGTTTCGGCTTATTACCTGCTTAAATTCTATATTTCTTACCGGCAAAGTGAACGCCAGCGAATAGAACTGGCGGTACTCAACAAAGACATGCAGCTAAACCTGCTGCGACAGCAGCTCAATCCTCATTTCTACTTTAATACTCTCAATAATCTCTATGGGTTGGCCCGGAGCAACAATCCACGGCTCACGGAGGCGTTGGCGCAATTATCGAATATTATGCAATATGTGATCGTGGACTGTAATGGCCCCAGGGTATTGCTGAGCCAGGAATTGAATTTCCTGGAAAGCTATATTGCCCTGGAAAAACTTCGTTATGAGCAAAATACCCCCATCGATATCCTGGTGGATGGTCATCCTAACGGACAATTGATCATGCCGATGTTATTGGTGCAATTTGTTGAGAATGCTTTCAAGCACGGTATGAAGGAAAAATCGGATGCCAACTGGATGAAAGTTCATTTCCGGATCAAGAACGATGATCTCTTCTTTTCAGTAGATAACAGTTATTATGAAGAGGGAATTTCCAGGGGAATCGGCCTGTCGAGTGTTCAACACCGGCTTGATCTTCAGTATGAGGGAAAATACGAGATGAAAATGCTGCATGAAGCCAACCGGTTTTCTGTAACTT
>DASUMO010000506.1:0-2542 GCA_036277695.1 Chitinophagaceae bacterium | reverse complement strand
AAATCCTTCCCCCAGTAAACCGGCTATTAACCTGGCCAGTTGTTGCTGGTACAGCTGTCCTTTTTCTTTAATTTCTCCCAAAGCTGGAATGCCAGGTCCCAACAAAGCCAGCCAAGTTTGAGTAGAACCCCGTATGAACTCACCATGCCTGGTCCATTTTTTCGCTCTTCCTCTTCCATGGTCGGTGGTGATAATAAAGCTGGTATTATCCTTATAACCGGGAGTATTTTGCACCCAAAGCCATAATTCGGCAATCATCTGGTCGACTTTCTGTGCCTGCTGCAGATAGAGATCGTACCGGCCTTCATGCGCAAATTCGTCAGTTTCACCAAGACCCAGGTAGAGTACCCGCGGGAGTTTTTCCTTAAGGTATTCTTTTGCCGCTAGGAAGGTCAGCAGATCGAAGCGGGTGGCAGATTTATCCAACACTGCTTCCGATTGTACTTGGTTGATCAGGTGCTGCGCTTCCGATTCTATTTCCTCAACAGGCTCATAGCCGCTGTTCAATGTTAACTGGTTTCTCTTCCTGTTTAATATATAAGGAAAAACATCCCAGGATGTAAATGCCACAACCCTGTTCTCCAATCCAGGCTGCTCGTTCAAAAATTCAAGTACATTAATATGGGGATTCGCCATTTTCCTGTTGGATGATATTCCCAAATCTGCATGGCCGCTGAATATTTCGTTATAACCCGGGTATGAAAGTGCATAAGGATTGGCAATATTTACATGGTTTTCATAATGCCGGTTTCCATAGACCTGGCCACGCGTTGCCAGCACCGACCAGAAAAAAGGCATCAACTTTTTTCTTCTCTCAGCCGGGTCATTGCTCCAATAAAGCAATTTCATAGTGGCGGTATCTGGTGTAAAACCGGTATCGTGAAGGAGTGTTGAATCAGCCCCCGTAAATAATTCCTGCCATCGAAAGCCATCGGTGGTGATAATAAAAAGATTACCGGCAACAGGAAGAGGTTGGTTTTCCTCTTCCGCAGGTGGAAGGGTGATGCTGCTAAAAGGGACGAGAAAGGTGGAAAACAGGAAAATGCAATTAATAACGTTTTTCATCAGTAGCGGTTTTACAAAGGAAGAATTACCCTTTAACCTTGTGATGAAGTTGTAGTTACTATTATGTTATGGACGGCCCGGGTTTACGATTTATTTACAAATACATCACGGTTGATTAATCCTGGCATCATGTTGAAGTCATTTGTACTTTTCAGCTTTGCAAAACGAAACGCATGCAAAAACGAACAGTTGATGCAGCCGTCATCTCCGATCTTCACCTGGGTACCTATGGATGCCGTGCCGCCGAAATTCTGCAATACCTCAAAAGCATTTCTCCCCAACTGCTGATCCTGAATGGTGATATCATAGATATCTGGCAGTTCAGCAAACACTATTTTCCTTCTAGCCATATGGCAATCATCAAGGAGATTTTCCAGCTATTAACTTCAGGAACCCGGGTTATTTATATTACCGGTAATCATGATGAAATGCTTCGGCGGTATACGGACCTTCAATTAGGCAACCTGCAACTTACTGATAAAATGGTCATTGAAATTGATGGAAAAATGACCTGGATCTTCCATGGTGATGCATTTGACCATACCAGCAGCGGAGGCGCAAAATTCTGGGCCATGCTTGGCAGTAACGGTTATGCCGTTTTGCTGGGATTTAACAGGCTCCTGAACAGGGTAATGAAATTAATTGGCCGGGAACCCGTTTCCCTTTCAAAAAAAATCATGCAACAGGTCAATCAATCAATTCTCCGTATCAATGAATTTGAAATGCTTGTAGCCGAACTGGCCATTGAAAAAAACTATGACTACGTCATTTGCAGCCATATTCACCAGCCTAAGAAGAGACAGATTGAAACAGAAAAGGGAAAAGTCATTTACCTGAACTCTGGCGATTGGGTAGAACATCTTACTGCCCTTGAGTATTACGATAAGGAATGGCATATCTATGAGTATGACAAAACAGCCGTGCAGGTACAATTGATAAAACCGATCCCGGCAGAACCGGATGTAATGACAAATGAAGTCAGCTATTACCTGCACTCTCTAAAAACGCAAACTCATTAATCATGAAAATTTTCTATGCTGTTCAGGCCACCGGCAATGGTCATATTAGCCGGGCTATGGAATTGCTCCCGCAACTTCAGCAATATGGAGAAGTTGATATTTTCCTGAGCGGGAATAATAGCCATCTTCCATTTGATACCCCTATCAAATACCGGAGTAAAGGAATCAGTCTTTATTACAACTGCCATGGCGGTCTGGATTACTGGCAACTACTAAAAGAACTACAGCCACTCAGGATAAGGGAGGAGATCCGGCAACTCCCCGTAGAAAACTATGATCTTGTGCTGAATGACTTTGATTATATCACGTCGGCGGCCTGTATCAAAAAACAGGTATCATCCATTCACTTCGGACACCAGGCCAGTTTTCAATCTGCCCTTTCCCCCCGTCCTTCCTCCAGGAGCCGTATCGGTGAGTGGTTGTTGAAACAGTATGTAAAAGCCACCCACCATGTTGGT
>DASUMO010000505.1:0-3370 GCA_036277695.1 Chitinophagaceae bacterium | reverse complement strand
CTGAATAGAAACTGGCAATACTTGATTTCATTTGATAGGCAGAGCCTCTTTTACCTGCGGCGCAAAAAGGGACTTGCCGAAAGGAAGAGCTTTCTGGCGTTTCCACGCGTCATGGGTACCCGGCGGAATGACTCATTGCTTATATTTGTTGACAACAACCCCGCCATGCCCGCCACCTGCCTGAATTGCAATCATCCCATCTCGGGTAATTATTGTTCGCATTGCGGGCAAAAAACCACGGTCAAAAAGCTGGACTGGAAGGTGCTGCTCGGGGAGTTCCTGCATTTTTTCACTCATATCGAAAAAGGATTTTTGCATACTACCCGGGAACTGATCTTACGACCCGGGAGTCTGTACAAAACTTTTCTGGAAGGGCGAAGAAAAGGATTCCACAAACCCGTCTCTTTCCTGCTGATCTGGATCGGGATTTATCTAATTGTTTACAACCTGGCCGGCTCGCTGTCTGATTTCCCGGAAGTGAATTATGATTCTGTATTTTTTTCCTTCAACCCCGAATCCTGGAAGATCTTTAATAGATACCGCTCGCTGATCGAGCTCCTCATCATGCCGTTTTCCGCTTTTACCGGGTGGCTCATCCTGGCCAGGCCCAGATTAAACTATGTGGAAGTGCTGGTCACCTCCTTTTATTTCATGTCGGTACTGTTCATCCTGCTTTCAATGCAGTTTATTATCGTCCTGGTATTTGGACTGAATTTTCACAGTAATTTTTTCGATATGGTCAATGCCCTGTTATTCCTGGGCTGGGGCCTCTATTCGGCTGTTGACTTCTACCGCAGGTACAATATAAAATTCCTTTTACCCCGGATCATCCTGTCCACTATTGCCGGGGGCATGATTTACATCGTCCTGTCCCAGTTGTACGTGAAGTTCATTATGATACTTAGCTGATGCGGGAAATTTCATGACGGGGAAGTATATAATCTCCATTTTTTGTTCAATATTCAACCACAGTTCTGCCTATCCGGCTAACCTAACAGGGATAACCTAAAGAATATACTTCCAACTATTGTATCTTTAATCGGCTTCAGTTCCGGGCTGGGCTTTTTTTCAAATACCCGGTCGAACGCAAGTTGTAAACGTTGTCAATAATTGACCTCAAACACACGTAAACGGGGTGTAAACAGCAATAACAATCTAAATTAAATAGGGTGAAAATTCCCGTTCTTATCATTTCTCTTTTATCCAGCAGTATCTGTATTAGTCAGTCATTCGACACATCAAAGTATCGTATAAGCGTTGACTTTTCCAAAGAGACAAATAAGTTTTTTACAAGGGATTTAATATGGCGTGGTGCAGATGGGGCTTCATCTATTGACCTTGAAAACGGGAAAGTACTATGGCTATTCAGTGACAGCTTTATTTGTGGCGACTCATCCGGATCAAGAAAAAAGTCAACCATAATCCGGAACAGCCTCGCCATCCAGAATGGATATGATTTGAAAACTGCTTCAATCAATTATTACTGGGATAATTCCGGGAAAAAGCCGGAAGCCTTCTTTCATCAGCCCGGCAAATTTTGGTTCTGGACAGGACATGGAGTGATGATAAAGGATAAACTGCTCATTTTTTTAATAAAAGAGCATGGCGTAAAAACGGGACTTGGTTTTGAAGCTATAGGATGGTATTCAGTTCTTGTTTCCAATCCTTATGATGAACCTACCAAATGGAAGATGAAATACATGGAAGGCACAGAAACCTATGGAACTATTGTCGGTTCAGCAGCAGTTCTTAAAAATGAAAATTATTTATACGCATTTAGCGTGGTGGAGCCAGCAAGTCACGAAGTATATTTATTGCGCTGGAAAGTAGACGAAATATACACCGGAAATATAGCATCCCCTGAATGGTGGCTCAATGGGAAATGGGCAGAGAGAAAAACGAAATACCCAATACCGCAACCACTATTTATTGGCGAAACAGAATTTTCAGTTCATTACAGTACACCACTTAAAAAATTTATTCAAATCCAGTCGTTTGGCTTTGGCGAGGGGAAGATTGGAATAAGAATGTCTGATAGTATCCAGGGGCAATGGACAGAGCCCCATCTGTTTTATACACCCGTCTACCCAGGGGTAAAAAAGCCATTACTGTATGCCGCTAAAGCGCATCCCGAATTACAAGCTGGTGGAATTTACATCACCTACAACGTCAATAGTTTTGATTTTGATGAATTGATTGAAAATCAATCTATCTATTTCCCGAATTTCATCCAGATGAAAATTGTAATAACTGATAAGCAGTAAATTGACAAGAAGCACGATCGCCAACAAACGAATCTGGGTAATTGGGGTTAACGCATACCTTGTTTCATGCGGAGGGAATATTAGTTCAGCCAATACTTGAACGTTCAATAAAAATCACCATGCGTAAAATAGTTGCCGGTTTTGCGATAAGCCTGGACGGCTATATAGAAGGCCCCACTGGCGAATATGACTGGATAGTGATGGACCCTGAATTCGACTTTACCGGGCACATGAAAAGATTTGACAGCTTTTTCTTTGGAAGAATTGCTTACGAAAAACTCTTAGCAGAGGGCAATACCTCTTTTCCAGGGATCAAAAACTATGTTTTTTCAAATTCGATTACTGCGGTTGACAAGAATTTTACTTTATTGAAGGGGGACACCCGCGATTTAGTCTCAGCCATTAAAAAACAAGAGGGAAAAGATATTGCTGTTTATGGTGGCGCAAATTTATTGTCCTCCTTGCTGGATCTCGATCTTGTTGACGAATTAATGATGTCCGTAATTCCGATCGTCCTGGGACAGGGTAAGCCTATGGCGGGCCTAATAAAACAAAGGGTTTATTTAAAACTGGTTGAAACAAAGAGATTTTCAAGCGGTACGGTGCAGTTAACCTACCAGGTTAATAAGTAAAATACAGGCTATTAGCTGGGAAATACGACATAGTAAGGCATTCTGCCAACCTTTGGCTTTTCAGGTGCAAAAGGTTATTGTGTTCCAAAATCAATAACCAGCCCGATCCTGTCTTCTTCGAAGTAAAACACTGTATATCGGACTCTATTCGTTCTCCAGTCTAAATACTAAGTACTAAATACTAAGTACCTTCAAACCTCACCCAAATTAAAAGGCAGGTTTCTTATTCTCTTTCCCGTCAAATCAAAAATCGCATTCGCCAAAGCCGGCGCCACATTGGCCAGGCCCGATTCACCCGCTCCTTCGGGAGGGTCAGTGCTCTGCACAACCGTTACGTCAATTTCCGGGGTTTCATTGATTTTTAGCAGGCTGTATTTATCAAAGTTTTGTTCCACCACCCTTCCTTTGGCTATCGTGATCCCGCTCTTATAAGTAGCCGTTAACCCCATAATGATCGAGCCTTCGCATTGCGCC
>DASUMO010000504.1:0-10826 GCA_036277695.1 Chitinophagaceae bacterium | reverse complement strand
CAGGTTTCTCTATTTCCACTAATGACGGCGCGCATATCAGGGATATACATCTTAACTGCGGGCATACAGGCTTACTCCATTCCCGGTCAAAGATGTACAGGGCCTATGCTCCATTTTTTATTTCTGTTTCGAACCGGGGGCGCATACTGGGCGCTTCAGTAAAACGATTCAAGTTTGACGAGAACGGGGTTAAACATGATGAGTTACTGGTAACCAATGTCAATATTGGCCGGGTGGAAAATATCAGTATTAATGGCATCGATGTTCTTGAAGTATATGGCGGCAGTTCCTATGGCGGAAAAAATGCAAGATGGAAAGCCTATGATGGCACGCAACGGAGGGCCACTCCTATTATTGCAGGTTACAAGCTTCCGGATACTGAAAGCGTAGAAGGCGGACTGGATTTTAAATTGCCCAATGGCAAGCACACAGGTTATATACACAATATTGTATTGAATGATGTGCAGCTCCTGGTGAAAGGGGGAAACCCGCTCTCGGATACAGCAGCTTCCCCACCCGAATTGGGTGTCGGGCAATACAATGCTTCCAACCTGAGGCTGCAGCCCTCATACGGTCTTTGGGCTAGACATGTACAGGAACTGGCGGTAAAGGGATGCAGTTTTAATTATGAAAACCCGGATGGCCGCTATGCAATTTTCCTCGATGATGTGGCAGGTGCAAAGATTAGTGAAATAAAAATGGTAAAAGTGAAAGACAACTCCGCGGCAATTAAGCTTAAGAACTCATTTAACGTTTTTATTGAAAATACAGTTTTCTACGAGGATAAATGGGGAGAAAGACCGGTTTTGTTATCAAAGCAGCATTTTGACCCTTAATTCAATTTGTTGACCCGTTAGACGGTTGTGTAATCCTATTTATAATGTAATCTCCTGTGTTCCCCCTTCTTTAATTGTATACTTCTTTTCTTTTCCTGCTTTTATAATAGTGATTGACAATTTACCGGCACCGGCCCTTGTTACTTCGAGGTCGAATATATTTCCGAAAGAATGAATATTGCGCAGTGCCATCCGGTTCCAGGCGGCAGGAAGGCGGGGTGTGCAATTAAAACGCGTGAAGCCCGTAGGGCGGATGCCAAATAATCCTTCTGTGTAGATGCGGCAGTATAAACCGCTCTCTGCCGATAGATGACGCTGGTTCCCTTCAGGATAGGCTTCAACAGCATAGGGCACATGTTCGCCTAACAATCTTCTCTTTGAAAAATATTGCAGGAAGGTTAATGCCTTTTCTGTTTCTCCTGCGGCAAAAGCACCCCGCAAACCATAGAGTGTGGATCGGTCCCAGAATGTTTTATTACCTGCCAGCGAAGCCAGGCCGTCTTCCGTCCATAAACGCGGGGAGAAAAGGGCGGCAATGGTTCCTTGCTTTCGCTCATAAATATCTACCGTAAGTGGTGTGGTGATCCATGCCCGCAATGTGTCATTGGCCTTATAATAACGATAAGTGGCAAAACCTTCAACAGTGGCTCCAAAATATTTTTCAATATTGGCACGAAGCTGACCGGCTTCTTTCTCATAGGCTTTTAATTGCCCTATGGGTTTATTTAAAAGTCTTCCAAGATAAACTGCTGAACGCAGCGCATCATAATACAGGGAACTTGTATTCAGGTTGGCTTTGCCTGCCGGGAAGCGGTTTTCCAGTTCATCACTGTCGGAAAATACCACACCATCCGGTGTGATCTTTCTCTTGAGGTACTCCAGGCACCATTCTATCAATGGCCATAATACATTGGCAGAATCCACATTCCCAAATGCCAGGGCATACCTTCCCGCACCATAAGCGATCATTGCCATATCTCCCCTGTCCTTAGCCCCCTGCCATACGCCGTCGCCCTGGTCAATAATGGAACTGGGTATCGGTTTATAATCGGGATTCATGTACCGTGCAAACAGCCGAAAAGCATTCATGGCAGACCGGTTGCCTGTTTCATCTCCCAGGAAGGCAAAAAAAGGATTGATATACTCGGCCTGGTCATTGGCCCAGATGGCTGAATAATACCGAAGACCCCCAGGTCCATGCATCAAACCAACTTTGGTATTATATATACTCTCTGTTCCCCTTAGTTTGGCAAAATCAAACATGGTGTTCAAAACGGGATCAGGTGTCTCTAATTTTAATAAGGATAAAATGTGGTGGATCCTTTGCTTCCTGCTTTCCTCTTCTTTATTAAAATCAACCGGCAACAACTTCTCATCGCCTCTTCTAGCCAGGTATCCGAGGACAAATACAACTGAATCGCCTGGTTGAACCTTTTTTTCACCATGATTGATCGTAGAAATGATAAAATGATGCGGCCCCTCTTTACTGCGTGCTGCACCGGGAGATGTCTCCCTTAGCAGGTATTCCATTTCTATTTTTACCTCCTGTTTCCCGGTATTGATAAATACCAGTTTTTCGATGGCAAGCGCCCGGGTAGTGGAAGGAAAAAAACTTCTTTTTAACCTGATAGTCCGGTCCCTGCCTATATCGCTTTGAACTTCCATAATCCCCTTATGACGGATGCTGATCACTTTCTCCAGCTGATCCGGGACAACTGCCGCGTTAAATACACCTGACTTCAATAATCGGTCATTGATAAGGAATCGTGGAAGATCCCGGTCATTCACATCATAGGTCATATGCGCCACAGTTCGTTGCGGCAAGAGGCGGTGGGTTGGGAAAACGATGGTCCTGGTATAGCTACTACTACCGCTGCTATCTACCACATATTGCATCCACAAGGAAACTTTCTCCCCGCTCATCTCGATATGATCCCTATGAGGCAGGCGCTCATCAATTCTCCATTCTATGCTTCCATCAGGCTGTATGGCCCAACGATCCTGCTGAGCCGGGAGGAGTTGGATTTGAGCAGCTAAAAAACCAACACCGGGCAAAAGCAACATTAAAACAGAAACTAGTATTTGCTTCATGCACTATTTGTTAATACTTTTTAAAATAAAAGGCGTTCAAAGAGACCTCCGATGGATACTAAAAAACTATCAGCCTTTCCCTCCAACTTAGCTATTAAAACATCGTTTTTTGCAATAGAATGCTATTTGATAAAATAGCCTCCCCACCCATTAGCAAACTATTCAGCAATTCTGGCATGAGTGCGCGGATATTTCAAAAAAGTCGGATATTAAGCCTGTTTAATTCATTTAAAAGAGGTCCCTGCCATGATGTACGCTGTCTTTCAAAAAGCTATTTCCTTTCTTTCATTTCTGATCATTCTTTCCTTCCAGCCAGCTTCCCCGCATTGGGAATCCGCATTTATCAAAGTAAACAAAGATGGCACTTTACAATATATCCCTGACGAAAAAGGGAATATCATTCCGGATTTCAGCAGGGTTGGCTATTATGGGGGCGATAAAACAATACCAGATGTGCCGGTAGTTAAAACAATAGAGCCTGCAGAAGGAAGTAATGAAGAGCTCATTCAATCCGCTATTGACGAAGTGGCAAAAAGAAGCCCGGGCAAAGATGGCTTCAGGGGAGCGATCTTACTGAAAAAAGGTGTCTATAAAATTCCCAACAGTATCAGGATTGAAACCAGCGGTATTGTATTGCGGGGCGAAGGCGATACTTTCAACGGCACCCGGCTGGTAGCCCAGTCAAAAAAACAGGTATCATTGATCGATGTGGCGGGTAAAGGGAGCCTGGCAGAAATTAAAGGAACAAGGTCAAAGATCATGGATGATTATGTTCCGGTAGGCTCGACTTCCTTTACCGTTTCTTCCTCATCAGCTTATGCCAAAGGAGATAAGATTATTGTTTTCCGGCCAGGTACCGACCAATGGATCAGAGATATCAAAATGAACGAGATCGTTGAACGTACAGGGACCCGCCAGTGGCAAGCTAAAGAATATGACCTGTCCTTTGAACGGATCATTACAAAGACGGAAGGAAATAGAATATTTATTGACAATCCCATCGTGATGGCGATGGAAACAAAATATGGCGGCGGTGAAATCTATAAATATAGTTTCGCTGGTCGCATATCCAAGGTCGGCATTGAACATATCTATTTCGAATCGGAATTTGAAACGGATACGGCAGAAAATCATGCCTGGAATGCCATCTCCTTTAACAAAATTGAACAGGGTTGGATACGCAATGTAACGGCAAAATATTTTGGATTCAGTTGCGTGAACCTTGGAGGACAGGCGAAAAACATATCAGTGTTGAATAGTAATTGCTTCGATCATAAATCCATCATCACCGGCAGCCGGCGATATTCGTTTAACAATAATGGCCAGCTTAACCTGTTTATGAACTGCCGGGCTACGGACGGAAGACATGATTACGTAACGGGTGCCCGGACCTGCGGTCCAAATGTATTTTATAATTGTACAGCTAAAACCACGCATGCCGACATAGGCCCGCATCATCGCTGGACTGCGGGGACTTTATATGATAATATCAGTACCGACGGCGAGATCAATATCCAGGATCGTGGCAACTGGGGCAGCGGACATGGCTGGGCAGGCGTAACACAGGTAGTTTGGAATTGCAAAGTAAAAAGAGCAGCTGTTCAAAATCCCTGGACTTCCGGGAAAAATTATTGCATAGGCCTGAAAGGAGAAAAATATGAAGGTCGTTTTAAGGGCAGGCCCGACGGCGAATGGGAAGGACAGAACCAGGATGGATTGAAACCTGCTTCCTTATATATGGCACAATTGAAGGCAAGAAAGGCAGGCTCCAGGGGAGAAAAGGGAAAAAATTAATTGACATCCTCCTAAACATTGCAATTATGAACCGATGCCTGTTACCATTGTTACTTTTTTCAATTTCCGTGTATGCCCAGGATAAACCAACAGCGGAGGAGATTACCCGGAAAGTGGCAGATCATATTATCCAAACCACTACATTCCAGTTTGTGAATAATAAGTCGAATGAAAAATTCAGCAGCACGAAAGGGAAGGATACCTCAGTGAATGTAAAGGTGGAAAGCAAATTCAATAAATGGCAATACGTGAATGGTGTGCTCACCGTCGGCATGTTGCGGCTGAGCAATGTCCTGAATGATCCCAAGTACCTGAATTACTCAAAAAAGAACTTCAATTTCATTTTTGATAATCTCAATTAATTTAAAAGGCAATTCGACGCTGGTGTTACAAACGTGGAATATCGACCTGTATTCCGGATCGGCTCGCTGGATGATTGCGGTTCTATGTCAGCTGGCTTATTGGATGTATATGCCTTTGATAAAAGATCGGACTATTTGGAATATTTAAACCGCGTCGGGGATTATATCATCAACAAACAGGTGAAATTTCATGATGGGACCCTGGCCCGAAACGGCCCGCGGAAAATGACACTATGGGCAGATGATCTTTATATGAGTGTCCCCTACCTGGCCCGGATGGGCAAGTTAACGGGTGATACCAGGTATTTTGATTTTGCGATCAGACAAGTGGAAAGTTTCAACAATTATATCTATGATACCGCTGTGGGTTTATATCATCATGCATTTTACAATGACGAGAATATGAATGGGGTAGCACATTGGGGACGCTGTAACGGATGGGTAGCATTGGCCCAGGCCGAATTGCTGAACAACCTACCGGCTGATCACCCCAAAAGAGCGGTACTGATCAAATTATTGTTAAGGCAGATTGCTGGTTTCTCCCGTTACCAGGATCCTTCAGGCATGTGGCACCAGATAATAGATAGGCCGGATTCATACATGGAATCGTCTGTAACCGCCATGTTTGTATATACAGTGGCTAAGGCCGTAAACGAAGGATGGATCAACAAGCGGTTTATTTCGATTGCACAAAACGGATGGGAGGCCCTGGCTCAAAAAGTTACACCTGATGGCCAGGTACCTGATATCTGTATCGGAACTTCTATAGAAGAAGATATCCGTTATTACTATACCCGTCCCACCGCACTGAATGATACGCATGGCCTCGGCGCTTTCTTAATGGCCGGTGCCGAGATGATAAGGGCAAAAGAGAAACTGGTTGATTTGGATAAAAGAAGGTGAGAAATGAGTCTGTTCAATTAGCTTAATCACTGGCCAAATCCTGCGCGCCAAAAAACAACTGTTATGGATGAAAACAATTCCCTTTCCCGCCGTCAGTGGCTTGGCAGATTTACGGGTCCTGCTCTTGTAGCCGGAGCAACAATGGTCGGTCTCGAAGCTCAGGCAACACCAGGCAAGAAGGGAATCGAAGACAATCTTGCAGGTAGCCGTATTTATAATGTCCGTGACCATGGCGCCGTTGGAGACGGGAAAAACCTGGACACTGCCGCCATACAGTCTGCCATTGATAAATGTTTCAATGAAAAAGGCGGAACGGTGCTGATTCCCGCCGGCGAATTTTTATCCGGCACCCTGGAATTAAAGTCAAATGTCACACTTCATATCGCTGCTGCCGGGAAATTATTAGGAAGTCCAAAGCGGGAAGATTATACAGCCGGCAAAGGGGTGCCTTCGGGAAATGGCAATATCGTTTTCTTATTTGCCGTAAAAGCGAATAATGTTTCCATTGAAGGAAAGGGAACCATAGATGGGAATGGGCTGGCTTTTTATAATGGCAAAGGCGACAACACCGGGCCGGGTCAGCATGGCATTGGAGGAAATTTCGACCGGCCGCACCTGGCTATTTTCTATCAATGTACTAATCTAAGAGTAAAGGATACATTTTATACTGCCAGCGCCTACCATTGTTTCCGCATACTCAGTTGCAAGCAAGTGTATATCGATGGCGTAAGAATTTATAACCGGGTGAACAGGAATAATGATGGATTTCATTTTAACAACAGTGAATATGTCCACATTTCCAATTGCGATGTACAGTGCCAGGATGATGCCTGTGCTTTGTTTGGCAGTAATAAATTCGTAACCATCAACAATTGCAGTTTCAGTACCCGTTGGTCCGTGTTTCGTTTTGGTGGGGGTGCATCCGAAAACATCGCTGTTAGCAATTGCCTGATCTATGAAACCTATGGATGCCCGATCAAGATCAGTGCGGGCCGGGCCAGCATTGACAATTTCATCTTCTCCAATATCATTATGCGCAATGTAACAGGACCAATCGGCATCGGTTTTAGCGGTCCTTCAGCTAATAGTTCAACCAATAATCCCCGTGATGCAACAAAATCATTTATCCGGAATATTGCCTTCAATGCCATCCGCGCCACCGTTGTGGCAAAACCCATTGATCATCCTGATATTCACTTTGGTGTATCAGTAAGGGAAGGTGAAAAAAATTCCTGTATTACACTGAACGCAATGGGTGACTATTATTTGGAGAATATCAGTTTTACTGATGTGCATATTAAGTATGCCGGCGGCGGTACGGCTGCCCAGAGCCAGAAACAGGTACCTAAGATAGCAGCCGAGTATTTTGGCGTATGGGATCCCTTACCGGGCGGTCCTCCTGCTTATGGCCTTTATGCCCGTAATGTGAAAGGCCTGTTTTTACACAATGTCCGGTTTGAATATGAGCAGCCTGATGCAAGACCTGCTATTATTTTAGATAATGTTCAGGATGCCAATATCAATGGTTTGAATGCAAAAGGAAGCGAAGGAAATGAACTCCTGAGATTTACCAACTCAAAAGATGTGTTGATCACTGCTATTAAACTTTTATCCCCGGCCGCCACATTTCTTAAAGTAGAAGGTTCATCAAGCAGCGGCATCCTAGTGGATGGGGGGGATACGCGAAAAGCAGTAAAGCAGGTAGTTTTTGAAAATGGAGCTGCCAAAAAATCTGTGAGACTAAAAACCGTGTAAAAAAGTACACCACTTGCGTGATGTACTTTGGCCTACTGCTATATAACGAAAAAAACAACCCGTTTCTATCGTTGCAGTTCACCTCTCTCTGCCATACCATATTCATCCAATAACTGAATATTGGAAGAAGGACCCAGGTCAGGGTTTTTCCATTGGTGCAAGGCCCACACCAGTTTTTTGTCCGGCGTCACTTCCAACACCTGAACCACTTTGTCCCAGTCTTCTCTGCGGATCGATCCGCCCCAGTTGCTGATGACGGTATTTCCATTAGCAAGACGGTTAAGTCCCTGTACTGTATATAGCGGAAAACCGGGAAAATCATCCTTATTGATCTCCCATACAATTTCGCCTCTGGGATTTACTTCACGGACATAGCCGTGCTGGTTGCCGCTGATCAGTGTGTTGCCATTTTTTAATCGTATCGCCAACCAGGCCGAAGGTGCCTCCACCGACCATATAATTTTCCAGTTCTTATCATACTCAATCACCTTACCCATATTTAAATGCGCCAGCAAATAAGTGCCCGCATTGGTCATGCGTATATTCCTGAACTGCCCATGTACACTTTTTGGATCATCGGGTCTTGCTGTCTGAACTACCTGTTCCATTTCCACTTTTCCAGTTCTTTTATTTACTAACAGCACTTTTGCGGGTGTACCGTTCTGGCAAAGGAATACTTTATCCAGCCCGATCGGTTGTGCAGAATGACATTCAGTTCCCGATGGGCATTCATAATTCCAAACACTTCTACGGTCTGTTGTTACTTCTGCGGCGCCTGTTTTGCATGCATAAAGAACATTACCATTTGACAACTGGTGAATATCACTGAACTCACTCAGTTGGCCGTTGCGATCCTTTATAGGGATAGACCAGGTCCAAACTACCCTACCACCAACCACCCGGAAAATGGTTTGCGTATCTTTTCTTGTATCCCATCCGCCTGCATATAAAAAGTCATGGTGCAGCAAGCCTTTCCCGGGTAAAACATCGGGAACTGCCGCCCTTGACCCGGGGCGTTGCGGTTTAAGTTTTAACGCCGAATCCATTTTAACCGGTTGGGCATAAATCGTAAAATGGAAAATGAGAAAAACCAGTGATGAGAACATCACCGGTTTTTGCTTGATAATTGAAAGCTTGCTATCTATAAACATAGGTCTGATCATATAATGTTACCAACCTGGATTCTGCGGGTAAGGATCTCCTGTAGTCACAGCATCGATCTGTGCCTGGGGAATTGGCCTTAATATATGTTTGGGTAAAATATTAGGCGCCGCTTCCGGGTTATGCAGTTTTACTCTTTCGATCAGTTTTCCCGTTCTTACCAGGTCAAGCCACCGCATCAGTTCCCCGCATAATTCACGGGTACGCTCATCCAGAATAAAATCGATATTGATATCAGCTGCTGTGATCTGCATGGCAGCAGCATTGCCTGTGGGATAGGCAGCCCTTGTACGTATGGTATTAATATAAGCTACCGCCTCACCCATATTCCCTGTGCGGTAAGCTGCTTCTGCTGCAATAAGATAAGTTTCTGCCAGGCGATAGGCAATCACCGGGCGAATAGAGGGAAAATTGAGGTTGGCGCGCTTGGTGTCATTATACTTCATCATATAAGGTGATAAAGAACTATTATAATTACGGGGAGGAATCAGTAAATACCTGCTGGCAGCGATCTGTGCATTGGTTCTGTCAATGCCTGGCATATAAATGGCAGTATCACCAAGCCCGAATTTCAATTGACCCGATACCGCACCGGGAGGTGCCCCCGCGGGCAATGGACTGGGCCATTTTGGGTAATTGCCGGGTGTTTCTGGGTTATTGGCATACCATACAACCTGGAAAGTCTTGCTGTAGCGGGTATCGTTTGCTTTATTTCCCCATACCGTATCGGTCATCCACCGGGTGGGTGTGCAACGGATATAAGGACGGCCATACTGCGTACTGCGTACCATGCCTGGCTGCCTTTCATATTGAGGCACCCACATATGGTTTAAAACATTATCCGCGCTGAAATTGGATATACCACTATTATTAGGTCCGTTAAAAGCCAGGTTGGAAGTATGCTGGGATGTCCAGATTACCTCGCTGTTTGCTTCATTCCCTTCTTCATATACTTTGGCAAAATCCTGTAATAAAGTCAACCCGTAGGTGCCCCTGTTATCGATCAAACTCCTGGATGTGTTATAAGCATCCTGGTAATCGCTGCTCTTGGCTGCAGTTGATCCCGCCCTTGTCAGGTACACTTTAGCCAACACATGCAGGGCGGCCGCTTTAGTAGCCCTGCCGGGTTGCACATCCTTTATCAAACCCTGCGGAAGATTCTCGGCGGCGAATTTCAGATCGTCAATAATAAAGTCGTATACTTCTGCCATTGGATCTCTTTTTGCCGAAGTAGTCGGGGTATTCAGAAAATTCTTGTTCAGGGTTACATCACCCCAGAACTGCACTAATAAAAAATACCAGTTGGCCCTGATAAACCTTGCTTCGGCTACCATCCTGTTTTTGGTGGCATCCGGCAGCGGCACATTGGGGGCATTATCGATTACTCCATTGCAGGTATTGATAAAAATGTATGCATTCCGCCAATTAGCGTTGATCACACCAGTCGACGGCGTATAACCACTTGTATAAAGATTGATATCGCTATTCCCGTCAATACCTCTTTTAAATTCATCTGTACCAATCACAGTAATGGTAAAATAGTCCTGGTTTCCCCAAATCAGCCTTGTACTGGCATACGCTGCATCCAGGCCTTTTTGAAAACCCTGTTCAGTGGAGAAGAACTCCGGGGTAAGAAGAGATCTCGGTTCTTCCTCAAGCTTTTTCCGGCAACCGGTCATCCATACCATTGCAAGCAGGGTAAAACATAAAAATGTACTTATCTTTTTCATGATCGCCTGTTTAATTTTATAATGATATATTGATACCAAAAATGACCGACCAGTTAGAAGGTGTGTCAAGGTTTAGAGTAGCCACGCCTGGATTACCCGAACCGCCGGAAGCCTCAGGATCTATCCCGCCATATTTATTAACAAAGGGTGAGAAAAGGATGAATGGGTCTTCAACTGTCGTATATACTCTTGCC
>DASUMO010000503.1:0-12169 GCA_036277695.1 Chitinophagaceae bacterium | reverse complement strand
GAGCCCGCAGTATTTGTAATAGATAAGATTGACCGGGGCGTGTTCGCTGAGTTTAGACTTACCCAATAATTTAGCCATTTTTCTGCAGCCCTGCCCGTCCCGCAGGCGGGCCTGACCTTTTTTGTTACTTTTTGCGTCAAGGCAAAAAAGTAAAAGACTAATAAACCTACTATAATTCCTAACCCGCGCAATCCCTAAAACCGGTCACTTTATAACTATGTCTTAGTCTAAAATTATTTAAAGCAGCAAAACAAGACTTTGTCTTAAAGCTCAAAAAACCTACAAAAAAGTTCAAAATAGGTAACGGGGAGCTTTCTCCACTGGAAGCTAAATCATTAGGCAGTATAAGCCAGGACCGATGAGTGGTGTTTCCGGTATTGAAGAGGCGACAGCCGGTAATGCTTTTTAAAAGCCCGGTTAAAATGGGTAATATTATTGAACCCGCTTTCAAATACCAGTTCCCCTACCGGAAGGTCCGAATGCGCCAGGAGATGCGCAGCCCGGTTCAGCCTTTTTTCCAGCAACCAACGCCCCGGGGGACTGCCAAAACAATTATAAAAATCTCTTTTATAGGAGGAAAGGCTCCGGTGACTCAGCCTGGCATATTCATGCAACTGCATATTATAATAGCAATTGTTTTCCATAATATTTTCCAGGTCATCCCGGGTGCAGCGCGCCAGTTTGTATAAATAAGCAGTTAGTTCCGGGTTTTTCTCGTTGTTGATGATATTCAATAAAAGTTCCTTGAATTTTAATTCCAGTAAATTTTCAGAAGGCTTTGTATCGGTTGAAAAATAAGAAATGATAGATTGGTAAAAGGCTGTCATGACCGGGGTTGAATGAACCGGCAACAACCGGTCATCCGTTAAGGGTGCGCGACTGGTAGCTGAATCCAAATCCACTTGCTCATGCATAAAAGTTCGCAGGTAATCATCCGGAACAAAAAACATTAACACGCAAAATGGCTCAGGGCTGATCCTTTCCACGGTAATCCCGCCTTTTTTTACGAATACTGTTGATCCAACCTCAAGCAGCCAGGATTTTTCCCTCGAGGCAATCCGCTTGCCACCGGTCAGCACATGCATGAAAATATTGTAATTATTCCAGTTCTCTCCTTTTACAAAATCGGGTGGACAATCCAGGTGCAGAAATAATATCTCCTTGCAGCAAAATTGCCGGAGTTGTTCGGGGTGGCTTCTGACATAATCATAAAAATTAGTCATATCCGGGGGGCTGGTTTACTAAGGTAAATAAATACCAACGAAACAGAAGGCTGATTTTATGAACAATCTTCCCGGTATCTACTAGTATACCAATGAATGTAAATTCTATGTATTAGCAGTTGATTGATAACTCCTACGTTTACTGACCGTATCAACAAATTATCCTTTTCAAACAAAAAGAACCACTTTCTAATCAAAAGGACTGGTTTTTTCTTAAAAGCCAAAGGATTTTTATGCCCGCCAGCGATTATCTGCTGGTAGTATTAATCAATTAAAGGAGGAAGCCGAAAATCCTTTTCAGAGTAGGCATAACTAAACCTTATTATGAGAAAGACCATTACCAGCATCAGTGCAGGTTTTGCACTGGTAGCCACATTTACGCTTGTATTCACTAGCTGCCAGAAGGACCAAAGCAGCAGTTACAACAATGCAGAACTTATGATTGCTGCAAGAGAAGCCAGTGCCACGCCTCCCTCTCTTACTTGCGGTGGCAGCATCCCGGACATTTTACAGGTACCAGAAGGAAACAGGTTAGCTTTAACGGCTTACGCCACGGGTGTCCAAAATTACCAGGTCAGGCAAACGGGAAACGATCCTGTTACTTATGCCTGGGTGAATATTGGCCCCCAGGCCGTCTTATATGCAAAACCAGACTTCACCAATGAAATCGGAACACATTATGGTGGACCCAGTTGGGAATTTTCGAAAGGACTTTATAAGGGTGAAAAAGTAGTCGCAGCCAAACAAAAAGAGGTCACCCCGGACCCAACGGCCGTTGCCTGGTTATTGCTGAAAACAAATGATGAGCTCAGCTCAGCCGGTAACAAAATCACTTATATCCAAAGGGTATGCACTTCCGCCGGCATAGCTCCGTCTATCCCAGCCAGCGAATCCAACCTGGGCCAGATAGAGAGTAGTTCTTATACAACTACTTATCTTTTCTATACCAAACAATAATTACCTGTCATAATAATTGCGATAAAATTTGCTAATGTCATAAGGGGCATGAAGTAGTCAACTTTGTGCTCCTTGATTTCAAATCATCATCTGCCCGATAATTGTTTATAGTAACCCGCCTTTTGCTGGTCACCCAATGCCTGGTAAGCCAAAGAGAGGTTGTAATAGTCGCCGGGGGTTCGCAGATCGGGATTTATTTTTTCCCAGGTTTGAGCAGCCTCCTGGTAGCGCCGGGTATTTAGTAATAAGCCACCCAAACTTGTAAGGGCAAACCTGTTATTGGGAGAAATCGTTAATGCCTGTCGTAGATTGTTTTCAGCAGCCTCTATATTTCTCAGTACGATCCAGCCATTGCCTTCATGGATTTTCGCTGTCGCGTCACCCGGGAAAATAACCGTTCCTTTTTGTAATTCGGCAATTCCCTGCCGGGCCAGGTCATTGATACTACCTGTATCCATGGGTTGATTTTGTAAAAAAGCCTGTTCCTGTTTGGCCATTGCCTGTTGAATTAAAACGGCCCCGTAATTAAACCGCATCCTTGCGTTGTTGGGGTTTACTTTAAGATTATAGGTAAACAGGCTCGAATCGTTTTTCCATACTGGAACATAAGAAATGGTTTTATAAACACCCAAGCCTCCCAAAAAAAGGAGCAGCATAGCCGCAATTCCTCTCCTGGCACCGGTTCGGGCCAGATGAATAACTTCCTCCCGACTGATACCCGCGAGTTTGTATAGCGCGAACGCAGCAGCCAGGCAAACCGCCAGCGATGGAGTATACAGGAACCTGTCGGCATAGACATTTGAACTTAGGATGAAAATGCTGGACACGATGGAAATGGTGATAAAGAACCACCAGATACAAAAAGAAAAAATAGTTTTTTGCCGTAAGCCCCTGATCGCAACAATGATCAAAAAAATATAGCCCAGCAGCCAGGCGATAACCACGGGGTTGCTCATACCTGTAAGAGGAATGGAATTATATGAATAATCCGGGGCAAGCCTATAGGGAAATACCAATGTTTGCAGGTAAAGACCCATACTATAAATATTGGTCCCGATTCTTTCATTTAGATTTTGTGCAGCCAGCAGGGGATTATCGAGATGACTCATCAGCGGAACATTCTCCTCTACCGCGGGAATGACAGCCGCTCTTATTAGAAGAAAAATAAAAAACAGTGCGAGATATGGCAGGCTAACCCGGCCAATCCTTGATATGTTCATATCCCGGAAATAATATAAGAGCAAAGGGATACAGGCTACCGTCGTTAACAGGGTTTCTTTGGAAGCCAGGGCGAGAAAGAAAAAGACATAAGAAAGAATTTTCTTCTTCCAGTTAGGTTTATCCAGGTCCCTTAACAGGAAAAAAACAGCAAGCAGAAAATTAAAGAAACCCAGCAATTCATCCCGGCTTTTGATATTCGCCACTACATCCACGTGCACTGGATGAATGACAAACAAAATCGTTGTGGAAAATGCCAGGGACCAGTGATAATTTCCCAGGAGCCTTAGTAACACGAATAATAAAATGATGGCTGTGAGTGCATAGATCAGTATGTTGACGGCATGATAAACCTGTGGGTTGAGCCCGAAAAATTCATACTCGATGGCAAAGCTGACCATCGAAACAGGACGGTAGGCTCTTGCATTGGAAGCGGGATCAAATCCTTCGAAATATTGAGTCTTCAGTATATCGCCGATCCCGGAAAAACCTTGTTGAACAAACCGGTTTGATTTAATAACTGCTGCATCATCATAAGCAAAATCATGACCATAAGATCCGGCATAGAGGAAAATGGCCAGGACAGCTACAATTCCGGCAAGTATTATCTTTCTACGCAATGGCATGCCCCGCAAGACCGGTGCACGTTCTTTCAGATTTTGGCGGGATTCAACAACAGAACCTGGTTTGGGTTTATTCCTGTTCTTCTTATTCTTGCCCATAGGCCGGTCAAATTAAGCATTTTGCTGAAAGTTTCCACTCTCCTGGATAGCAGGTAACTTCTGTTTTGGGAAGCGATGATTCGGGTAAGCTTACTAGCCAGCAATAACTAAATTATTTCTATTCCTTCGTGCTCCAGTTGAATACTTTCAATAGCAACTTCATTCCCCTTTGCATCCAGGTCGGCCGACTGGATTTTTGATAACCAGCAGCGCTTTAACTTAAATGCCCTGGTTAATTCTCCGGTTTCATTATAGACTTCAATAATAATGTCCTTCCGCAAATTTTTAAGCGATGAGCTGGATCGCGCGGATTTGGCAGGACGCTGAAAATTGAAAGCCCATTTTTCAAATTCGGCATCATGGGTTACCCCTCTTTCAAGTGTAATGGGTTCAAACTTTTTGGGTTGGGAAGGGAGTGCCCTGAGTTTATTAATACCCGTCTTAGCTGTTATAGCCCTGGTGGCAGCCTGAATACCGGATACTTTACTTACCGCCGCCACAATTTTCCCATCTATCCTCACCCGGAACTTAAAATTCTTATACGGATCAAATCGCCTTGCGTTTGTTTGTTTTGGAGGCATGTTGGAGTTTTTAACGGAGAAAAGAAGTTCAAATCCTCATGAAAAGATAGTCAAAGTTCGGAGTACTGTACACGTCCGGGACCGGGACGGCAGACATTTGTTTTTTTGAAAACCCATGTAGCCACACGGTTGACAAATATCATTATGAATCTTAATGAATATCATTGAGGGAAAGGGATTCATAGAATACCTTAGTAAAGGTGATTAATAACTAAAATATTCGTTATGTCAATCCAAAGAACAACTCATCGCAGCACCAGTGGTAAAAAAGTCTACGCTGTAAGAGACGAGAAAGGCCGTTTTGTAGATATTCAAACCTATGAAAGGGCACACCGGGCCGACCTGAGAAAGACTCATACCAGCAACGATAAAAAGAAATAATTTATCTTTCTTATCGTGGTATGGTAGTTAGTAAATATGAATCCCTCCGAACGAGGATGCCAATCATACTGGTGACTATTCTCTTAAATTTATTTAACAGGTGTGGTTGGTCTGACTTCTATTTTACTGGGCAAAGTACGCGGGTTCATCGCTAAGAGATCAACGACAATCTGCCCTATATCTTCCGGTTGTATTTTCCAGGCATCGGATTCACCTGGCACGTGATTATTAAAATAAGTGGCCACTGAACCAGGCATAATGGTAGTCACCTTAACCCCATATTTACGAAGATCCAGCATAATGGCCTGCGAAAAACCTACCAGTCCAAACTTACTGGCATTATAGGCGGCACCATTTTCAAAAAAGTTGGTGCCTGCCAGGCTGGCGATGGTAATAATATAACCTTTCGATTTTTTTATGGCCTCTACCCCTGCTTTAACGCTATTGAACACCCCGGTGAGATTGGTATCAATGGTATCCTTCCAGTCTGCTTCGCTCAGGCTTTCAATAGAGGCATAATGCCCAACACCTGCATTGGCTACTAACAGATCCAGATGTCCGAAATGGTCCAGCACTTCCTTAACCGCTTTCGTTTCGGAGGCCAGGGAACTCACATTGGATTCAATGGGTAAAACCCGGGAAGAGTCTTTACTCAACGATGCCGCCGCCTCTTTGGCTGCGGCCAGGCTCCGGCTGCTGATCGCCACTTTCATACCCTGTTCGAGCAGGGATTTTGCAATACCATACCCGATTCCTTTACTGCCGCCTGTGATATAGGCTGTCTTGTCTTTCAGATTATTCATAATTATTCCGGTTAGTTTATAAAGTTCGGGGTTAACGGACTTCCGGCAAAGAACCGTTGAACGAATCTTCTTATTCATTCTTCCGTCGTACCTTTTAGCATGCATTCCAACTCCTTCCTGCTTTACGGCGCCAATGGCTACACCGGCGAATTGATTGCCCGTTATGCAGCACAATATAATTTACAACCCATATTGGCAGGCCGGAGAAAAGAAGTGATCGAACCGCTGGCCGACAAACTCGGCTTTCCCTGCAGGATTTTTGATTTAAATGAAAGGGGCGCTTTACGGGCTGCGTTAGAAGAAGTGAAAGCTGTAATACATGCGGCAGGCCCTTTCCAGTTTACTGCCCGGCAAATGGTGGAAGCCTGCATGCAATCAGGAACCCATTACCTGGACATTAACGGCGATATCGCCGTGTTTGAAATGATAAAAACCTATGATGATGCCGCGAAAAAAGCCGGCATCATGCTCTTGCCGGGAGCAGGGTTTGACGTTGTACCTACTGATTGCCTCGCACTGCAACTAAAAAAACTATTACCCGATGCCGTTTCCCTGCAATTGGCCTTTGCCACATTGGGTGGCGGATTATCCCATGGCACCGCCACCACCATGGCTTCCCGCCTGGGTGAAAAAGGCGCTATACGCAAAGAAGGGAAAATCATTCGCCGTCCTTTGGGAGAAAAAGGCATGTGGGTTGAGTTTTCAACTGGACCAGGAGAAATTAAAAAATTATTTGTGATGAGTATTCCCTGGGGAGATATCTCCACCGCCTACTTTACTACCGGCATTCCACATATTGAAACCTATACGGGGATTTCCAAAAAAGTATATACGCTTCTGCAGTTTCAATCCCTGTTTAACTGGCTGCTACGGTCAAAATTTGCCCGCGATTATTTGAAGCAGAAAATTGACCAGCGACCGGCAGGACCCAGCGATGAGCAACGAAGCAAGGCCATCAGCTTGATCTGGGGAGAGGTAAGAAATGAAGAGGGCAAAACAGCAATGGCAAGGCTAAGTGGCCCGGAAGGATACACCTTAACTACTCACAGTGCATTAATTATTATCAAAAAGATTCTGCAGGGAAATTATCAACCCGGTTACCAGACACCGGCCAGTGCTTATGGAGAAAACCTGGTCATGGAAATCCCCGGTATGCAAAGGGAGATTGTTTAAAAATTTTACCGCAGAAGCAGGGAGGCGCAGCTAAAGGAAGGTAGTTTTCAACGCTGCGTATTTTGCGTCTACTTCGCGTCCTTTGCGTCGCTTACGCCGGCAAAGGACTGATTGAATTATTTGGAAGCAGTGCGACTTCGAGTTAAGTACCCTCTTCCAGCAAGGGAAGAATGGCTTCCAGGTCGAGTTTGCTCTCATCCAGGGGAGCCAGTGATTTATCCCAAAGAACCGTGGCTGATTTTCTGAACTCAAATTTTTCCTTGAATTTGGAGTAAGAATTCCGGATCATGCTCAGCAACTCGTATTTGTCGATTTTATCGGCCAGGTCGATGACATAGCTGTCCTCGGCCACATATTCCAGCACGGTTTCATTCCCGAATGTAAACCGGGTACTGAACCGGCAGGCTATCCCCTTTTTGTCTGCTTTTCTTTTTTTCATAACGTCCAGCGACAAAGAACTGAGCAGTTTTTTTTCACTATTCGTGCTGTCAGCGGGCGGGTGATAATGCCATTCGGAGATGATTAGTTCTGTCTGCTCAATCATAAGGATAAATATACGCAGCCAGGCTGACACCTTGAGCATAATCATGACTGGTTATGAACATGCTCAATAAGTTGTATGTTGCCGAAGATTAGATTTGGAATGAGCGATTTATTTCTTCAATTAAAAAAGCGGATATGAAAAACAGCTCGAAAATATTGATTGCACTCGGAGCAGGATTTGCTATTGGCGGAATTCTGGGCATCTTATTTGCACCGGATAAAGGGTCTGTTACCCGGCACAAGATTGCTGAGAGCCCGCAGCTTTTGGCCGATAAAATAAAAGGCAAACTAAAAACGGGCAAAGAAAAATTGGATGAGACCCTGAACCGGGTCAAAGAAAAAATGGAGGAAGTTGTATAGCATCCTTCATCATCCCTTCCTGCAGGTGCGTGTTTTTATTGCTTGAGGCAATGAATCCGGCACCTGCTTTTTTTTACGCTGAGAAATTTTGTATAGCGCCAACCCCTTTTATTTTCGACGTATCAATAATCTTTTCTTTTTTTTCTCCTGCCCAATTAAATAGCCATAAGGTTTTAGCGGTTCAATATGATCGCAGATGATCTTTACAATACCCAGTAAAGGAATGGCGAGAATCAATCCCGGTATACCCCAGACCAATTCACCCATCACCAGGATAATAATGGTAAATAAAGGATTGATATTTACCCCGGCCCCTACTACCAGTGGTTCCAGCAAATAAGTCTGTAAAAATTGCACGATCGCATAAGTTACCAGCACTCCAATCACCATACCGATGCCGCCTCCCTGGATAATGACCATTAAAATGGCCAGCGCGTTACCGGTCAGGTTACCGACAAAGGGCACGATTTCCAGCAGCCCGCAAAGGATGGCGAAGAACACCGCGTATTTTACTCCCACGATGGAAAAACCGATACTGTACATTACCCAAAGGCAGAGTATCATCCAGCCAATGCCGGTAATATACTGCTGCGTCACTTTCTGGATATCGTGAATCACCTGTTGTGCATTGTCCTTTTGCCGCCCGGATACCAGTTGCAGCACAAAATTTTTGATCCTGCTGCGGTAAAACATAAAAAGGAAAATATACACCATGCATAAAACAAAATCCACGAGGAAACTCATCAGGATGGAGCCTATATTAGCCACGGCGCCGCCGTTTTGCGCCTGTTCCTGCAGCATTTTTTCCTGTTGTTTCACGGGTATTCCAAAACGAGTACTGATAAATTGTTCAATTTCGGAAACCATTTGTTTAACCCTGGATTGAATATCCCCTACTTCCTGGGTAAGATCAGTCACCTGCCAGCTGATCAGCAGGATAATAATGGTGATGAGGCTGAGTAATAAGAGCACGCAAATCAGTATGGCCAGGCCTCTTGGTATTTTTTTGCTTTCCAGCCAGCGGCTAAGCGGCAGGAATAACATGGCTAATAAAGCCCCGAAACAAAGCGGAACTAAAAAAGGTTTGGCATAATAAAGACTTGCAACGACGAGAAAAGCCAGGAGCAGAAATAAAACCGCCCTTTGCAGGTAAACAGTTGGAAGCATCCTGTAAATTAATTCAAATTCGGGCAATGGGCCACGAGCTGCGCTTGCCCACCGTGCGCCTACGCTGAAGCTTCGGCGTAAGCGTAAGCTTTAGCGAAGGTGGGAGCTTTGAGCTGCGAGCTTCGAGCCACGAGCTGCGAGCTTTGGATCTTGTGCCCTGCCTACTGGCAGGCAGGCTTGTACCTTCAGGTATTTTTATCTTTCTTCCTGTCAGCTTCCTGCTTTGTTTCTTCATCGTTCTCTTCTGCTTCCTCTTTAATATTCTGCATCACCGATGAGACCGGGCCTTCCATATTTTCCTGCGGATCGGTTTTATGCAGGGTTTCCGGGTCAGCTTTTAAACCGTTTTTTTTCTTTTCCTTGTCTTGTTTCTTCTCTTTTGGATGATTTGCCATGATGATAATTTTAAAAGTGCTGAAATAAATAATCAAATATTGAACCGAATCAACCGGTTGCCTGCCAAAACAACATACCCGGGCCGGGCTTTTATCGCTCAAACTTTAAATGGTTACCTTTCAGCAGTTAATTACAATTTTTATATGGACAATCCGAAAGACCTTCGTCTCGCTGTTTTAATAGATGCCGATAATATTCCCCATCGCCTGATCAATGGAATACTGGAAGAGATCGCCAAATATGGGACACCCACCTTCAAGCGTATTTATGCCGACTGGACCAAGCCCCATGTTTCCGGCTGGAAATCCGTTTTGCTGGATCATGCCATTACGCCGGTGCAGCAATACAGCTATACCACGGGTAAAAACTCCTCCGATTCCGCGCTGATCATTGATGCCATGGATATATTGTATACCGGCCGCGTGGATGGTTTTTGCGTGGTCAGCAGCGACAGCGATTTCACCCGGCTGGCAACCCGCCTGCGCGAAGCCGGTATGAAAGTATTCGGCATGGGTGAACAAAAGACCCCCTCTCCTTTCCGCGCTGCCTGCGATAAGTTTATCTATATTGAAATATTGGATCAACCCGAAACCGGCACCAAGACAATAAAGCTGGCCGACCTGCGGAAAAAAGAAAAAGTGATCAGTAAGCCGGATAAAAACCTGGTCAGCCTGGTTACCACCAGCATCAATGACCTGGCCGATGAAAATGGCTGGGCTTTTTTAGGAGAACTGGGTAATTTATTATTGAAGAAACGCCCCGATTTTGACCCGCGTAATTATGGATTTGAAAAATTATTGCAGCTGATCCGCAGCCTGGGGAATTTTGAAATTGATGAAAGGGAAACAGGGAGAAAAAATGTGAAGCTGGTGTATGTAAGGGAAAAGACGATAAAAAAATGAACGGGTCAACTTATCAGCACCAACTGCTCATGCAATCTTTTCAACGTGGTTTCGGGGTTCTCACATAAGCCCGGGTGTACATCGGAGGACTGGACGATCGTGCTTCTTTTAGCTGTGAGCCAGCGAAAACGGGAAGCAATATCCAGGGCTGCAATGGGCCCGGCGGCCGGGTTACCGATTGTTATTTGCTCAAACGCTTCAAGATGTGAACGGATCTCTTCCACTGTTGCGCCAGGATTTAACGAAAGCAACCGGTTTTCATCCAGGGTGAATTTCATTTGCAAAAAGCGATGTTGCCGGCAATAGAGGATCACGCCCACATTCAGGAACTCTTCCCTTTCCACCTGCGGGACCACGCGGATAATGGCATATTCAAAGTTGTGATGTTCGGGCATGAATGATTTCATTTACAAAAATGGAAGAATGACGAATACGGTTAACCAGGAATTGGCCATAAACTTCACGCATGGCAGCGGGCTCTTCAGCCTGCAACCAATTATCAGGCAGGGCTGCAATAATCCCCAACAGCTTTTCTTCTGTCAGCATTTCGCGCATAAAAGAATCAGCTTCTTCAATCAATGCAGCATGCTTCAGCAGCACATGGTCTTTTATCTGGGTAAAGGGTTTTACTGATTGTTCTTCCCAATTGCTCCAGCTATGATGAAAATACAAAGAAGCGCCGTGATCGATCAGCCAACATTCTTTTTTCCAGGTCAGCATATTCGTGTTGCGGGCCGTACGGTCCACATTGGTCAGGAAGGCATCCAGCCAGACTATCCTGGACGCAAGCTCCTCCGGCAATTTATCTACTGCGGGATCAAAAGTAATGGCGCCGGATAAATAATGCACGCCCAGGTTCAAACCTTCGCTGGCCCGCAGCAGGTCCTGTATCTCTTCATCGGGTTCGGTGCGGCCAAAGGATTCGTCGAGATTGGCAAAAACCAGCTCGGGAACTTTCAATCCTGCTGACCTGGCAATTTCCCCGCCGATAAAATCGGCGACCAGGGCTTTGCTGCCCTGTCCCGCCCCGCGAAATTTCAGTACATAGAGAAAACCATCATCGGCTTCGGCGATAGCGGGCAGTGAACCGCCTTCCCGCAGGGGAGTTACATATCGCATAACCTGCACCGTTCTGATCTCGGGTTGATGGGTTGCCATTGGAGTGGCTAAGGTATTGGAAACTGGTTGGATTGTTGAATGGATTGATTGTTGAATGGTTGAATTGTTAAGGATCGAAATGATTGTGAACGACGGCCTCGGTAAAATGGATCCATCCTGGTTTGGAAAGATTTACTTTCGCCCTGCAACATTTTCTTCATCAGCCCGTCTCATGCACACGTGAACCACACCCAAGGCGATAAGCTGGCCGACAAGGAGCTGGTCAGGATGGTATTGAATGGCCAGACTGCGGCTTTTGCCCATATTATTAAAAACACGGAAAGACTGGTGGCTCAAATTGTTTTCAAACTGATCTCCGACCCCGAAGACCGGAAAGACCTGGCCCAGGATATCTATATAAAAGTGTTTCATAAACTCGGCTCCTTTCAATTCCAGTCCAAACTCTCCACCTGGATCGCACAGGTTAGTTATAATACCTGCCTGGATCACCTGCGCCGTAAGAAAATAAACATGGAGGAGTTGAGAGAGGGAAAGGAGGAGGACAGGCGTTTTAGTTCGCAATATATTCAGGAGGGTTCTATTAGTTCAACGGATGAAAATTTGCTGCGCAAAGACCGTATGGCC
>DASUMO010000502.1:0-9752 GCA_036277695.1 Chitinophagaceae bacterium | reverse complement strand
ATTCAGTTTTGGCGCTGCCAGCAGGCTATTGATGGATTCCAGGGCTTTTTCAAACTCACCTTTTCCCGCGAATGCAATCGAATAGGGGAGTTTGTATTCAAAAGAATAGACCGGGTCAATCGCAAAAGCTTTTTCATAGGCTGCAATGCAGTCGTCGTATTTTTTATGATCACTGTAAATGGCGGCCAGCAATAACCAGGCATCCATATAACGGCTATCCTTATCAAGAGCCTGTTTTAACAGGGGAACAGCATCCAGGCCCTTGCCATCTTCAACTTTGGCCATTGCTTCATTGAATAATGGGATCGCCTTTTTATTGACTTTTTCAGCATCATAAGGCTGGGCCCGGAGGGAAATCAAACTGACGGAAAGAAAAATGAAGGATATTAAAAGGGCCAAACGTTTCATGAATAGGGGATTATAAAAAGTATAACGAAACTAAATCAATTTTATTCCCTGGAAGATGAAATTGCCAGGCGGCGGGTTGCCTGGAAAGCAAGATGTTGTGAATATCAAAATTAAGCTAGGGCACCTGGATATACTTGTGAATCTGCAGGCTTAACTCCCAGCGGGGATGGGATTTGATATAATCAATAATAAGAGGGGTGACTTCTTCCCTTTTATCCCATTCTGGTTGCAGATAAAGTTTGCAGCCGGGTGATACCATCGCGGCATATTTTTCAGCCCAGTTAAAATCGGATTTATGGAAAATGACAACTTTCAGTTCATTGGCAAGTGGGATGATTTCCGGAAGCGGGGCCTTGAATTTTTTGGGAGAAAGACAGATCCAGTCCCAGTGACCTGAAAGCGGGTAAGCTCCAGAAGTTTCAATATTGGTTTCCAAACCGGCTTGTTTTAATGCCGTTGTTAATTCGCCGAGATCATGCATCAGCGGTTCACCGCCAGTTATCACTACCAGTTTAGCCGCTGTTGTTTTTATTGCCGCAATCAAATCTTCAATGGCCAGGAGGGGATGTTTGCCGGCATCCCAGCTGTCTTTTACATCGCACCAAACGCAACCCACATCACACCCACCCAGCCGGATGAAATAAGCTGCCCGGCCCTGGTGAAAACCTTCGCCCTGCAGGGTGTAGAAATGTTCCATGATCGGGAGCGGTGTATAATGGGGTGAGGGTTTGATGATTGTATGGTTTAATGGTTGTTGAACGGTTGTGGAACGGTTGGATTTGCAAATTAGCAAAACAATCATTTAGCCAATAAACAATCAAACCATTCAACAATCAATTATTAATTCTTCTGCAAGCAGGACCGATAAGTATTCATTAAAAGAGCGGCAATGGTCATGGGGCCAACTCCACCTGGTACAGGGGTGATCCAGGAACATTTGGGGGCCACGCTTTCATAATGCACGTCGCCCTTTAATTTAAACCCGCTTTTTTTTGTTTCATCTTTTACCCTGGTAATACCCACGTCTACCACAACGGCGCCTTCTTTAACCATGCCGGCAGTTACAAATTCAGGACGACCCAGGGCTGCAATAATTATATCTGCATCCCGGCAAAATGCTTCGAGGTTCCTGGTTCGGGAATGGCAAATGGTAACCGTGCAATTGCCCGGGTTGGTTGAACCACTCAACAGAATACTAATCGGCCGGCCCACAATATTACTTCTGCCGATGACCACTGCATGTTTTCCGCTGGTTTCAACCTTATAATGTTCGAGGAGCAACATAATACCATGGGGTGTGGCAGGAATAAAGGTTGGCAGACCCTGAACCATTTTTCCTACACTGACCGGGTGAAATCCATCCACATCTTTTTCCGGATCGATGGCATTTATCACTTTTTGTTCAGCAATATGGCCCGGTAATGGCAATTGAACCAGTATCCCGTCAATATCAGGATCCGTGTTCAGGGATTCAATCTGTTCCAATAAACTGTTTTCAGAACTTTCCTCTTCCATTCGAATCAGCGTAGAACCAAATCCCACTTCTTCACAGGCCTTCACTTTTGCATTAACATAGGTTTCGCTGGCACCGTTATTCCCTACCAATATCGCTGCCAGGTGGGGTACTTTTTTTCCTTCTATGGAGAGTTGAGCTACATCAATTTTTAACCTATCGCGTAAAGCCTGGGAGGCTCTTTTACCATCTAAAATTTGCATGGCGCGAAGGTAAGGCATGGGATTTTAAGTCAGGCCTTCCCACCAGGCCCCCTTTTTTTCACGTCAATCACGGGAATATTCCCATGGTTCAGGTTCTTTTCAATACTAAATTGCTCATAAGGATCAACGATGAAATTGTTATTCATTTTTTTCTTCTGCATACTTTGGGTACAATGTAAACCACAATTATTTTACCGACCTGCAACATCATCTGGGAGGAGTATGGGCGCTTATAGTAAACAACAGGCCGATATATTTTCATTCACGATCAATAAAGCATCGCTGGCCCGTTTAAAGAGCCCCTCCGCCGCCGTATATACGGAAAGAAGATTCATGATGGCCGAATTGAATTCTTTTTCAGCAGCTGCCGGCATTCCGACAAAACATGGCAATGCAGCATTGGAAATTGTTTATGATGGGTTTGCATACTATCATAAAAGCAGGGCCGGACTGGCCTATGCCCGTGCGTTGGGAAACAAAATAGACCTGGGTATACAGTTTAATTATTATGGAGTAAAAATTCCTGGTTATGGTTCAGCCACTGCAGTCGGAGTTGATCTTGGCATTTTGATTCACCATTCCGACAAACTGCATACAGGATTTTCTGTGGAAAATCCGATGGGTGGAAGATTGGGTAAAGAAACCGGTGAAAAGATTCCGGCCCTGTATACCATGGGAATAGGGTATGAGGCCTCAGCGAAAGTACTTGGCACCGTTGAAATCATAAAGCAGGAAGAACAGCCACTCACTGTTATCGGCGCTATGAAGTATCAAATCCTTCCTTTTGTTTGGGCCAGGGTTGGAGTAAACAGTTATACGTCTTCCGGTTGGCTGGCAAGTGGTTTATCCTGGAGGACCCTAAAAGTGGAAATAATGACAGCTTATCATCCTTATTTGGGAGTTACGCCTGGTTTATTGATTGTATTTACCGGCAAGAATAAGAAAGAGTGAACGGAATTGCTGCTATAGGAATAATAATAATTCTCTTTATCCAGGTTGTAAAAGCCCAGGAATTGCCGGCCGGCACTGAACAACAAATGGAAAACCTTGCAGATAAAGAGGAGAGCTTCATGGAAGATGATTCCTATTGGCAGACTTTACATCAATATCTGAAATACCCCCTGAACCTGAATAAGGCCGATGAACAGGAAATAAGAGATTTAACTGTACTCACGGAGATCCAGGTTGAAAATTTTCTAAGCTATCGCCGGCTTTTGGGGGAGTTGATCAGTGTGTATGAGTTGCAGTCCATACCTGGTTGGGACCTGTCAACCATAAAAAAACTATTGCCATTTATTCGTGTCAGTAAGGAACCTTCGCTGATTGAACATTGGAGGCAACGAATAAAAAATGGAGAACATAGCTTCTTAATTAGAGTTTCACAGGTGCATGAAGGAGCAAAAAGATATGAGGGTACGGATTCAGCGGATAGATATGAGGGTAGCCTGCAGCGGATTTTTTTCCGATATCGTTATACCTATAAAAACCTGCTGCAATTTGGTTTGTTGGGAGATAAGGATGCAGGGGAGCCCTTTTTAAAAGGTAAGCAGCTTGCCGGCTTTGATTTCTATTCCTTTCATTTTTTTGCACGCAATACAGGTATCATTAAGTCATTAGCCATTGGGGATTTTACAGTCAATATGGGACAGGGATTGATCCAATGGCAGAGCATGGCTTTTAAGAAAAGTACGGAAGCTCTGGCAATAAAAAGGCAATCGCCTGTTATTCGTCCTTATAATTCGGCAGGCGAGTTTATTTTTCACCGTGGTGCCGCCATTACACTGGCGAGCAGGAAGATTGAAGCCAGTTGCTTTTTTTCTTTGCGAAAACTGACCACCCATACCGAATTTGACTCAACCGGAATTGGGCTATTTTTTACTTCATTCAATTCTTCCGGATATCACCGTACACAAAAGGAAAACGCCAATCGGAAAAACCTGGACCAGTTCTCGGCTGGGGCTTCCATAACTTACAGGACTAAGAATGGACACCTGGCATTCAATGGCATTGGTTACCGCTTTTCAATTCCATTAAAAAAAAAGGAAGAACCCTATAATCTATTTGCCATAAGGGGGAACAGTTGGTTCAATTGTAGTGCAGATTATGGCCTTACTCTTCGGAATTTTCATTTTTTCGGGGAAATAGCTGCAGATAAGCATTTGAGCGTTGCAATCCTGAATGGACTTTTAATCAGCCTGGATCCCAGGATAGATCTGGCTTTGCTGTACCGAAATATCAACCCCAAATTTCAATCTCTGTACAGTAATGCATTTACGGAAAATACAATGCCTGCGAATGAACAGGGTTGGTATATTGGAATCAGCATCCGGCCCGCGCCCCGCTGGAAATTCAATGTCTTTGCCGATATTTTTTACTTCCCCTGGTTGAAATACCAGGCGGATGCTCCTTCCGCCGGATCTGATTATTGTATACAACTCAGCTTCCAGCCGGATAGACGATCGGAGTTATACTTCCGGTGGCGATGGGAAGAAAAGGAATTGAATCACCCGTCTGTCCGGGCTGAAACAGATAAGCTGGTGAAGCTGAATAAGCAAAACTGGCGAATCCAGGTTAATCAACAGTTGAACCAACAATTGCTTCTAAGGAACCGGGTAGAAATAACCTGGTTTGGCCGAAATAGCAGCTTTGCATCCCAGGGCTTTTTGGCTTATAGCGAAATCATTTATAAGACGATGGAATTCCCTTTGTCACTGAACTTGCGGACTTCCTGGTTTGAAACAAGTGATTATAATGCCCGGGTATATGCCTATGAAAATGATGTTTTATTTGATAATTCGATACCCGCTTTTTTTGGCCGTGGTTTCAGGTATTATGTTATTCTTCAGTATAAAGCTGGTAAAAAATTCCGCGCATGGCTGCGATGGTCACAATCCCTATCGCCCCGGAATGCCGGAATAGAGCCTGGACTGGGTGAGACGATGGGCCGACGACAATCTGAGTTCAAAATCCAACTCCAATATATATTATAGACTCACTTTGGTTGTAAGGTATTCCTGGTCATACTCTCAAGGGAGGTCAATAGCCCTTCGTAATCTGAGTGACAATATGATCTCGGTTAATTTATTATATATAGCAATGTAAAAACCTGACAGGTTTTACCATTTATTTATTCAAAAGACCGTTAGTGAGTTTTTTTTTCCACTTCTAATAATGTAATGTTAAAAAAACCTTTACCTTGGCGCAGCAAAATTCATGGTTGGGGTGTCTCTTTTACTGCCTTAACTCTATTTTGAAGGACGGTTCTCGTTGAAAATCAATGATTTTAATTTTAAAAATTAACGTTAACATGAGAAAATTTGCATCAGTGCTAACGATGCTAATGTTTTTCTGTGCATTAGCATTTGGTCAAAACCGATCTATTTCGGGAAATGTGACCGATGAAAGGGGCGATATTTTGCCCGGAGCATCTGTAAGGATCAAAGGAACCCGTACAGGTGTCGCTGCAGATAATAATGGACAGTTTCGGATTCTTGCAAAAACAGGTGATGTGCTGGTTGTGTCTGGCGCAGGTTTGGAAACTACAGAAGCTACTGTAGGTGCCGGCGATGTAATCACTATTGCAGTAAAAAGAATCGTAATGTCTGGTACTGAGGTGGTTGTAACTGCCCTCGGGGTAAGCCGCCAACCTAAGGAACTTGGTTACTCGGTCAGTAAAGTTAAAGCTGCCGAATTAACTCAGGCCAAAGTCGTTAACCTGCAAAACGGTTTGACCGGTAAAGTTTCCGGTTTGAATGTGCAGACCGTTAATAATGGTGTTTTTGCAGATACCCGGATCACACTTCGTGGTATCCGCTCGCTTACTGGTAATAACCAGCCCATGCTGATCCTGGATGGTGTGCCCATTGCCCTGGGTTTCCTCAACTCCATCAACCCCAATGATATCGTTGACGTAACGGTATTGAAATCAGCATCTTCAACTGCAATTTATGGTCCCGATGGGGCTAATGGGGCTATTGTAGTTACTACTAAAAAAGGAAGTCGCTCAAGGCCCAGCATCAGTGTTGGCCATACAGTTCAGATTGAAAGAGTTTCTTATATGCCCAAACTGCAAACTCAGTTTGGTTCAGGTTCATCGATTGATCAATTTGGATATGGCGTATATGATCCTATCGAGAACCAGGGTTATGGAGACGCTTTTGACGGTTCAATCCGCCAGATCGGCCGTGATGCCGAGAATGGTGATCAATACCTGGTGTCTTATGAAGCACGTCCTGACGAAAAAAGGAAATTCTGGAATACCGGTATTACCAACCAGACCGATGTGTCTTTCTCAACCGGCGATTTTTACCTGAGCGCCCAGAACGTGCTGATCCAGGGTGTGATGCCAAAAGATGTTAACCGCAGGGTATCACTGCATATGGCAGCCAATAAAGAGTTTGGTAAGTTCAGGGCTTCCTATAGTATCAATTATACCAAAGGGAACTATGATGTGAATGCCGGATCAAGCTTTGGGAATGGCCGGGATTTTACCGTGTATTGGAACCTGATCAACAGTCCCATGCAAATTCCCCATACAAGATTCAAGGACTGGAGAAATGATTTCTGGTCGAGCCCCAATGGCTATTTCAACGACTATTATCACAATCCATACTGGATCGTGGATAATTTCAGAAGTGTGGGCCGCACCGAGGATATTTTCGGTAACGTTGAATTGAATTTCAAAGCTACCAACTGGCTCCGCTTCACTTATCGCCTGGGAGCTACCATTTCGAATGGTACAGCCAAATCCAGGCAGGAAGCGTTTACATACAGCGATTGGGCAAAGAATGGATCACATAAAACCGTTGCCCAGTCTGGTGATCTCGTATCTGAGGTTGTGGATGCATCCAATACTTCCAGCCGCATCAACTCTGAGTTCTTTGCTACTGCCAACAAATCTTTCGGCGACTTTAAACTGGAAGCATTGGTTGGTCAAAGTTTCCGCGAAACCAACCAAAAATCGGTGACTGTTTCCAGCGATAACCTTACTTTCCCCACTTTATTCAATGTGATCGGAAGGAAAGGTGAGCCTGGGGTTGGTGAGTCCAATTTCAAAACAAGACTGCAAAGGTTCTTTGGTAAACTGGCAATTGGGTATAATAACTGGGCTTTTGCCGAAGTAACCGGAAGCTATGATATCGATAGCCGCCTCGCTTATTATTATAATTATGATTTCGACGCCATCAGCTATTTTTATCCAGGTGCCAGTGTTTCAATTCTCCTGAGTGAAGCCCTGAACCCCTTGAAAAACAGCAATTGGCTTTCCTACCTCAAATTGCGTGGTGCGATCTCCAAAACCGGTAACGTGAACCTGGGTGCACAAAGCCTGGAAAACACATATAACCTGGGTGGTGGGTTCCCCTATGGTTCCCTGGTAGGTTATACCTCCAGCAACCTGCTTCGCCAGAGCACTTATGAGCCGGAATTCGTGATCAACAAAGAAGTTGGAATCGAATTGGGTTTCCTGAAAAACAGGATCAATCTTGAAGCCACAGTTTACGATCAGAACAACGAGAACCAAATTGTTGACGTAGCTTATTCAGCTGCCACAGGTTTTACCAATGCAAGGCTGAATGCGGCTTCTTTCACCAACACGGGTCTTGAACTTGACCTGAGACTTACCCCGCTGGTGAAGATCAACAATGTGAACATTGATTTCAAAGTGAACTATACTTACCAAAAGAACCGCGTGACCAAAATCATCGAAGGCGTGGATGAACTGGGTATCGGCAATGGTAACTATGTTATTGTCGGATATCCCGCGTATACGTTCAAACTCACCGACTATGTTCGTGATGAAGAAGGCCGCGTGGTTGTTGACCGTATAACAGGTTTCCCCACTGTGGATCCCATTATTAAACAATTTGGACAGACCCAACCCAAGCACTTGCTGGGTCTTAACCTGAATGTTAACTGGAAAGAGTTTAGCTTCAGTGCAGTAGCCGATTATCGCAGTGGTAACCAAATTTATACCGGTAATCTCGGAACCGGAATGGACTTCTCGGGTATTTCGAAAAGAAGTGGTCAAAACGCACGTCAGCCTTTTGTTTTCCCGAACTCTTCATATTATGATGGTACAAAATATGTGGCAAACACAAATATTTATACACCGGGCGGTTACTCTTTCTGGTCTCAGGCCGTCAATACTAGCGCAAACACTAATTACCTGGTTGACGGGTCTTTCTGGAAGATCAGGGAAGTTAGTTTGAGCTATAATATGCCTGCCAGATGGTTTGGCTTTACTAAAAATGCTGTTAAAGGTGTAAATGTTGCCATTACCGGAAGAAACTTGTTTATGTTCCTTCCCGAGACAAACGAATGGACAGATCCGGAATTCTCTAACACAACGGGTAATGCCCAGGGTGTAAGTGGATTGGATAATACACCTCCGACTCGCATATTTGGAGCTAGTGTAACTGTTAATCTATAAAAACGAATGAACATGAAAATGAAAAAGCTGATATATTTTATCCCCCTGGCAGCGATCCTGATCGCTACGGGATGTAGAAAAAGCCAGTTCAACATTAACCAGAACACGAATAACCCTACTGACAGTACGGTTACATATGACGTAGTGTTGCCGGCTGCCCTGCATGGTTCGGGAACGATCATTGCCCTGCAATGGGGTACTATCCAAAACTGGATGGGATACTGGGCCCGCTCAGGCACCTATGCTCCAAACGTAATCGAAGAGACCTACCAAATCACTACTGGTTTCGGTAATGGTATCTGGAATAGTGCCTATGATAATAATTACGACTACCAGATCATTCAAACCAAAGCCGCCCAGGCAGGCGCTGGCTTTTATGAGGGTATTGCCCGGATCATGAAAGCACATAATTTCCAGATCCTGGTGGATGTTTACGGCAATGTTCCTTATTCCGAAGCATTGAAAGGAAGTGGTAACCCCACACCTGCCTACGACAAGGGTCTTGATATTTACAAAGCCCTGCTGAGAGAAATCGATGCAGGTATAGAATTGATCAAAGATGCAAACACCGCAACTACGGGACCCAACAAGGATATCGCCAAGAACGATATCATGTTCAAAGCTGATAAGACCCTTTGGGCTAAATTCGGTAATACCCTGAAGCTCCGTATGCTGATCCATGCCTATGCAGTGCCTGCAATCGATAAAGCCGCCGAGATCGCTATTATTGAAGCAGAGGGAAGCGGTTACCTGGGTGCCGGCCAAAACGCACAGGTGCAGCCTGGCTATGCTTCAGATAAACCCAATCCATTCTATAATACTTATAAGGCTAATACTGCTGGTACTCAAACTGCCAATAACGTGTATTATGCTGCCAACGAATGGGGACTTGGATATTATGAATACAATGGTGACGGGCGGCAATACCGTTTTTATGAGGCCCGTTCAGGTGGAAACGGTGGTGTAGCTTATGGCCTGCCCCCAGTTAATGAAAATGCCGCCGGGAATGTAGCAGGTATTGGACCTGGTGTTTACAAATCCAATACAGCACCCCAGATCATCCTGTCTTCAGCAGAAAGCTTTTTCCTGCAGGCGGAAGCTAAGATACGTGGTTGGATCACCGGTGGGCCTTCTGTACAAAGCCTGATGACCAGTGGAATTACTGAAAGCTTTGCCTTTGTAGGAGCCACGGGAGCAG
>DASUMO010000501.1:0-6811 GCA_036277695.1 Chitinophagaceae bacterium | reverse complement strand
GGGTTTCATATTGGCCATGGGCGCCTGTGAAAAAAGCGGCAGCGAATCAGCAGCGCTTAACAATAGTATAGGAGCCGGCGGATCCCTGGCCAAATTTACGATCGTGGGCAATTATGTTTATGCTGTCAGCAGCCATTATCTCTATACGGTAGATATCTCCAACCCTGCTCAACCCTTAAGGGCAGGGCAGAGCGCGCTCAATTTCGATATGGAAACACTTTACCCGTATAATGACAAATTATTCATTGGCTCCAAAACCGGTCTTTATATTTATTCCCTGGAGGACCCGACTAAACCTAAACTGGTGGGTGAAGCCAAACATGGAAGAAGTTGCGACCCGGTAGTAGCTAATGATTCAGTTTCCTATTCAACCCTGAAAGGAAGTACCGTTTGTGGTCCTGTTACGAGTGGGTTATATGTGCACGATATCAAAAACCTTGAACAACCGAAACTGAAAACAACCATACCCATCAATGACCCTTTGGGGCTGGGTATGGCAGACTCCGCCCTTTATGTTTGCAGCGGGTCTGAAGGGTTAAAAGTTTATTCAATCAAAAATCCTTACCAGCCCGTTGAACGCCAAACCATTCCCGGGGGCTATTGCATTGATGTTATTCCTTATGGCGATATCCTGGTTTGTTGGGCCAGGCAGGGAATCAGGCTCTATGATATTACCAACCGCCTGCAACCCCAGTTTATCAAACAGGTTTCCAACTAATGTCCGTTGGCCCCGATTATTTCTTTTGTTTCCCACCCCCGCTTCAAATACTTTTGCAGCCAAATTTATAGGGCATGAAAGTTATGAAGTTTGGTGGTACCAGTGTAGGCAAGCCGGAACGGATGCATCATATCGCCACCTTGGTAACAAAGGAAAAAGAACCGGCCATTGTCGTTTTATCTGCTTTGTCCGGCACTACCAATGCGCTGGTCGAAATCGGAGATCACATTGCGAAAGGTGATCGCAGCGGGGCCAAACATTCAATTGATAAGCTCGAAGCCCATTACCAGGATTTCATTTCCCAGCTGGTTAAGAAACCAGAGTACCTTGCCAAAGCGAAAGCCATCGTGGCCGAACATTTTGAATTCCTGAATATCATTTTAAAAATTTCCTTTAGTGAGGCCCTGAACAAGGATATTCTGGCACAGGGGGAACTACTTTCAACAAAATTATTCTGTACGTACCTGGAAGAACAGGGTATTGATCATGTTTTATTGCCTGCTCTTGAATTCATGACCATTGATGGTTTTGATGAGCCACAGATCGGCAGTATTAAAGTAAAACTTTCCCAGCTGCTGCAACAGCACGTCAATAAAAAGATCTATGTAACGCAGGGTTATATCGCACGCAATGCAAGGGGCGAAGTCGATAATTTAAAAAGAGGGGGAAGTGATTATTCCGCTTCGCTGATCGCTGCCGCTATCAACGCCAGCGTCTGCGAAATCTGGACCGATATTGACGGCATGCATAACAATGATCCCCGGATCGTGAAGAAGACAGTGCCTGTTGAACAACTTAGTTTTGACGAAGCTGCTGAGTTGGCTTATTTCGGCGCCAAGATCCTGCACCCGGCTTCCATCTGGCCTGCCCAAACCTATAAGATTCCTGTGCGGTTGCTGAATACGATGAAACCAGAAGCCAGGGGCACCCTTATAGAAGAAAAGGCTGGCAGCGTTGGTGTAAAAGCGGTAGCGGCAAAGGATAATATCATCGCGATACGGATCAAAAGCAGCCGCATGTTGCTGGCTTATGGTTTCCTGCGCAAGATCTTTGAAGTTTTTGAAAAATACCGGACCCCCATCGATATGATCACGACTTCGGAAGTGGCAGTCTCACTCACGATCGACAATGATTTCTATCTCAAGGAAATCCTGAAAGAACTGGAACCTTTCGGCAGCACCGAGGTAGACCAGAATCAAACCATTATTTCTGTAGTAGGGAATGAGATCTCCAAAACGGAAGCTATGGTCAAAAAGCTATTTGGCTCGATCATGAACATCCCTGTTCGTATGGTCAGTTATGGTGGAAGCCCGCACAATATTTCCTTACTGGTACCGGCTCAATTCAAGACCCAGATCCTGCAGCAATTGAATAAGGGAATGTTTGGACTTGAGTAAGATCCCCGGCTGAAAATAAGATTGGCTCGCCGCAATTCTTATTTAATTGCTTTACAGATAGCAAATGAGGTTACCGGAGTTTTGAGAAGTAAAAAATGATTACTCCGGCTCATCTTCGTCTTCTTCACCACCCAGGGTATAAATGGCTATCGCCCCGCCTCCGCCATTAAAACCACCGTAAAAGGGTGTTTTAATAACTTTTACAATGGCAATATCATTTACGTTGAGTGAACTGAGAAAACTCAGGCTGATGGGCATTTCATCCAGGTAAACACCGGGCACCCCGCCTCGAATTAAAGGGATAGTTACACCCGTCCGGCTGGTATAAATCTGTAGCCCTGCCACTCTACCGGGAAGCCAGTCAAGGATATTGAGGTAACCTTTAGCTCCCGTGCTATTCGCTACGTCGAGGATCGTTCCATCGGTTGTATTGAACAGTCCTGTGCAGTATAAATCGTTCAGGCGTTGCTCTTCGTTTTGCGGCCGGCTATTTCCCTTATAAGTTTGTGCCTGGGCCAGGGAAAAAAATACAAATGGCAATAGTAACAGGATCAGTTTTTTCATAGTCTAGACCTCCTTCCTGTAATTTACCCAAAAAAGCTGTTAGGGTATCGTTAAGAAACACCCCGGATTCGCGGATTCAAGACCGAAAGAACAGCCAATACAGTTCCTATAAGCACCAAAAGAACAGCCCCGTGTAGCGGGGCTGCCTGGTCCTGGTATCTTATCGAATGCTAGATTATCAATAATGCATCCCCGTAACTGAAAAACCTGTATTTATCCTTGATTGCTTTTTTATAAGCCTCCATGGTCAGCTCATAACCGGCAAATGCACAGGTCATGATCAGCAGGCTGGTTTTGGGTAAATGAAAGTTAGTGATCAGTGAGTCCGCGATATTAAAATCATAAGGAGGATGAATAAACATATTAGTCCAACCCTCGGAAGGCTTCAGAAGTTTCTGGGCTGTAAAAGAGGATTCCAATGCCCGCATCGTCGTAGTGCCTACGGAACAGATACGGTGACCGTATTCCTTGGCCCGGTTAACGATCTTACAGGCTGCCTCTTCAATATGATAGTATTCAGCATCCATTTTATGTTTGCTCAGGTCTTCCACTTCAATAGGCCTGAAAGTGCCCAGGCCGGTATGCAGGGTGACTTCGGCAAAGCGAATGCCTTTAATCTCGAGGCGTTTGATCAGTTCCCGGCTGAAATGCAATCCTGCTGTGGGAGCAGCTACAGCCCCTTCATGCTTGGCATAAACCGTTTGGTAACGTTCTTTATCTTCTTCGTCGGGTTTTCTTTTGATGTACTTGGGCAGGGGTGTTTCACCTAATTTTTCCAGCTGGCCCCTGAATTCTTCTTCGGAACCTTCCCAGAGAAAACGGATCGTACGACCCCGGCTGGTTGTATTATCAATGACTTCGGCAACGAGATCTTCCTGGTCGCCAAAATAAAGTTTATTACCCACCCTGATCTTTCTTGCGGGATCCACGATCACATCCCAGAGACGGTTGGGTTTATTCAATTCGCGGAGCAGGAATACTTCAATCTTGGCACCCGTTTTTTCTTTGCGGCCATACATGCGGGCGGGAAATACCTTGGTATTGTTTACCACGAAACAATCCTTATCATCAAAATAATCCAGGATATCCCGGAAATGTTTGTTTTCGATCTGGCCGGTGTGGCGGTGAACGACCATCATGCGGGCGTCTTCTCTTCTTTTCGCAGGGTTTTGGGCAATAAGGTTTAGGGGAAGGTCAAAACGGAATTGTGAAAGCTTCATGAGTATTTAAATTTTACCATAGTCCCATGACGCAAACCGGGATCGGGGAGAACCGGCAGACTGGTGGCCGCCATGGTTGCCGGGTTAGCGGCTTCCTGAATTTCGGCGGACAAGCAAATCCGGCCTTACGGCGCCGGGTTTGGTCAATACGATGACTTTTAAAGGCGGCAAAGGTAATGCATCCGGGAGCAAAATCCCGTTTTATTTTTCACAATCTTTCAGGGGCCTGTCCGTTCTAGCCATAAAACCCGGCCCGGGGTTTGATTTATGCTTTTTATTGCTGCACAGCATCTTAAATTTGTCAGAACCCCAAAATGGCTCCCCCAACCTTTATGAAAAGAACCTTAGTTCTGTTGTTTGCTCTAATTCCTGCTCTGCTTTTAGCCCAAACAACACCCAAAAAAAATAAATACCCCAGCCTTCTTTGGGAGATCAGCGGCAATGGCCTTACTAAACCTTCCTACCTGTTTGGGACCATGCATGTCAGCAGCAAGATCGCTTTTCATCTCGCAGATTCCTTTTATGTTGGAATACGACAGGCCGATGTGGTAGCATTGGAAACCAATCCCGAATCCTGGCAGGAAGATATGACCCAGTATGAAACGGGACAGCAGGAAGCAGCTTTTAACAGGAGGTTTGGCGGGTACCGCTCCGTTCCCAACGATTATCTCAGCATCAATACGCTTAAGTTTTATAAGTATGATAAAAAGATAGAACGTTCACTTTACAGCAGTCCCTCTGCTATTAATAATCTGCTTTACCGTTCCTATGGGAATGAGACCAGCGACTTTGAGGAGGATACTTACCTGGATATGTATATCTACCAGTGTGGTAAAAAATGGGGCAAACAGGTGGCGGGTGTTGAAAAATATGGGGAAAGCATGAAACTGATGCAGGAAGCGTACCGGGATGCCATGCGTGATAAAAATAAAAAGAACAGGAATTATGAAGTGGATGAGGAATACTCCGCAGGCCGCCTGCAGGAAGCCTATCGCAAGGGTAACCTGGACCTGCTGGACTCCATCAACAAGCTCAATAGTTTTTCGGATGCTTTCGATGAAAAGTTTTTATACAGACGTAACGAGATACAGGCTGCATCGATTGACTCGATCCTGAAAACCAGGTCGACATTGTTCGTCGGAGTGGGGGCTGCCCATTTACCGGGTAGCCGCGGAGTGATCGAAATCCTGAGGCAAATGGGTTACAGGCTAAGGCCAATCCTCATGAATGAAAGGGACAGTCGTCATAAAGAGGAAGTGGAAAAGCTTAGAGTACCTGTAAGTTTCCGGGAAGAAACGGCCAGCGATGGACTGTTCACAGTTAGCATCCCCGGTAAATTTTATGTATTTGGCGAGGATGGCGCACTGGAACAACAACAGTATGCCGATATGGCTAATGGCAGCTATTACATGGTGACCAGGGTGATGACCAATGCCTGGATGTGGGGTCATGACCAGCAAGATGTAATGAAGAAAATTGACAGTCTTTTGTACGAGAATATCCCGGGCAAGATTCTTAGCAAGACATCTATCAACCGCAATGGTTACGCGGGATTTGATATACTCAATAAAACCCGGCGGGGTGATCTGCAGCGCTACAACATATTTGTAACCCCGTTTGAAGTGATCTTTTTTAAGATGAGCGGGACAGGGGACTATGTAAAAAACGGCGATGAGGCAAATAAGTTTTTTAGCAGTATTCGTTTCCGGGATTATAGATCAAAAACAGGGACCGGCGCTCCTGTCTGGAAAAAGTTTTCTCCCTCTTATGGGGGGTTTAGCATAGAGATGCCTCACCAGCCTTATACCGGTAATGATGGGAGCTGGATCTATGATGCCGAAGACCGCGAAACAGGACAGCATTACCGCGTCATCCGTTCTGATATTCATAATTACCATTTTGCAGAAGAAGATAGTTTTGACCTGGGATTGATGGAAGAAAGTTTCGCTGCCTCCGAATTTATCGACAAACAACTCAGCCGCAAAAAAAGCCATTTCAAAGGTTATCCCGCACTTGATTGTAAATACCGTGATAAGAACGGCAGTACCTACCTCGCAAGATTTATCATCCAGGGCCCTCATTATTATACGCTGGTCGCACATGGGAAAAAGGAAACAGCCCGCATGCAGGAATTCCTGAATTCATTTGAGATAAAACCATTTGTTTATCCCCAGGCTAAAGCATATACTGATAGTTCACTTTATTTTTCGGTAATAAGCCCCGTAGTGCCGGATTCGAAAAAACAAAGATTGGATATCCCACGGTTCAATTTTTTAAGGTCGAGTGAGGAAGATGAAGAAAAGGCTGAAGATGATTTGCTGGAAGAGGGAACCTATCGCAATAAAATCATCGGCAACGACAGCACCGGAGAAAAGATCCTCGTATCCTTTTACAAGTATCCCCGTTACTATTACCGGGCAGATAGTACTGACAGTAACCTGGACGAAGATATTTCGGTACTGGGCGACAGTTCCTGGATCGTTAAATCAAAGAAGAGTTATCAATTGCCGGGGTCCATGAAGGTGCATGAAGTACTTGTAACAGACACGGGCAGCAGCCGGGCCATCTGGAGTAAGAAATTCTATAAAGACGGTGCCCGGTTTTCTCTTTTGACAGAATTGGATACCCTTACAGCACCCAGCGCGTTTCTCCGCAGTTTTTTCGAAAGTTTTGCACCGGCTGATACCTTAAAAGCAGTAAACCTCTACAGCAAGAAATCCGGATTGTTTTTTAGCGACTTCATGAGTAAGGATAGCATTGCACATAAAAGGGCCGTCAAAAGCATTGACCTGATCGAACTGGATTCCACTGACCTGCCCGCCCTGAAAAAAGCGATCGGTTCATTGGGTTTCGAAGAAAAAAATTACCTGGATATAAAGAAAGAGCTCATCGGTAAATTGGATGAGCTGACT
>DASUMO010000500.1:0-3322 GCA_036277695.1 Chitinophagaceae bacterium | reverse complement strand
TATGGCGGCAGGTTATGGTATGCCGGCAATTTTTACACCGGCCGGTGTAGGTACCGAGGTAGCCAGCGGCAAAGAAACCCGCAATTTCCAGGGTAAGGATTACCTGATGGAATATGCTTTCGACGCGGACTTTGCTATTGTAAAAGCCTGGAAGGGTGATGAGCAGGGTAACCTTATATATAAAGCTACAGCCCGGAATTTTAACCCGCTGATGGCCATGGCGGGCAAGATCACCATCGCAGAAGTGGAAGAATTGGTGCCTGCCGGGGAGTTGGATCCTGACCAGGTGCATACTCCGGGTATCTATGTGCATAGAATATTCCAGGGAAAGGATTATGAAAAAAGAATTGAGCAGCGAACGGTGAGGAGCAGGTGATTGTTAGATTGTTGAAAGTTGGATGGTTGCTTGAATCGTGTAAGGATATAAAAAAGTATTCAAATTATGGCGCTGACAAAGGAGCAAATCGCAGAGCGGATAGCCAGGGAATTAAAAGATGGTTATTATGTGAACCTGGGAATTGGCATCCCGACCCTGGTAGCCAACTATATCCCGAAAGGCATACGGGTAGTGTTACAAAGTGAGAATGGCTTACTGGGTATGGGTCCTTTTCCTTTTGAAGGGGAGGAAGATCCTGATCTCATTAATGCCGGTAAACAGACCATTACGACTGTTCCCGGATCGGCCTTTTTTGATTCAGCCATGAGTTTTGGAATGATCCGTGCCGGCAAAGTTGATCTGACTGTGCTGGGAGCAATGGAAGTGAGTGAACGGGGAGATATTGCCAATTGGAAAATACCCGGCAAAATGGTAAAGGGAATGGGCGGGGCCATGGACCTGGTGGCCAGTGCCAAAAATATTATCGTGGCAATGATGCATAGCAATCCCAAAGGTGAATCGAAATTATTGCCTCAATGCACGCTCCCGCTGACGGGTGTACAATGCGTAAAGAAAATAGTTTCCGACCTGGCCGTGCTGGATATTACTGCGAAAGGATTCCGTTTACTGGAAAGAGCCCCGGGTATCAGTGTGGAAGAGATTCAAGCCAAGACAGCGGGTACATTGGTGGTGGAAGGAGAGATTCCCGAGATGAGTTTTTAAATTCCGGGTAAATTCAAACGAGCAGAATATTCTTCGCTTAGTCAATCAGGTTATTCTTCACTGCAAAGAATACCAGCCCGGCCGTATTCTTACTTCCAAATCTTTCCATCAACCGGTCTTTGATGGCTTCCACGGTGCGGGGACTGATCTCCATTTTCTGCGCAATTTCCTGGGCGGTAAATTCCATGCAGATAAAACGTAACACATCTCTTTCCTTATCACTGAGCGTAATTTCATTGTTGAGCGAAGGCACCACTTTTTGGCGGGAATGTGATTTTTTGAGGAGGATGCGGTTCACGAAATTATTCAGGTAATAGCCTTTTTCATAAACTTCCATAATGGCGCGGCGGATCTCCTGGGGTTCGGCATTTTTCAGCAAATAACCATTGGCGCCATTCTCCATGAGATGGTAGACAAAGCGTTCATCTTCGTACATGCTTAGTACCAGAACTTTGATGCCGGGGTATTGTTTGCTGATCGCCTTGGTGGCTTCTATACCATCCTTGCCGGGCATGCGCAGGTCCATCAGTACGACTTCAGGCTGTGTATCGGGGATCCCTTTCAGGAGTTCATCACCATTCTCTGCCTCCTGCACAAATTTAATATTGGTAAAAGGCCTTAGGGAAAGGATGACACCTTTACGAAAGATCTTGTGATCGTCTGCAATTGCCACTTTGATGATTCCCATAGTTATCAGATGTTGTGCAAAGTTAAGGTTTTTGAAGGTCGCGATGGCCTGGCAGGGTGGCAAGACAGGCAAGGTGCATAAAAAAATCCTGTCCTCTGCTTGGTTACTTCAACCTCAAATGGTTTACTGGTAGGGTTCGTCTTTTGGCAGCTCGATGGTTACTTTATAATAAGTCTGTGATATATCTTTTTCAAAATTGATATTTCCCTGGACTACGCGGAGCCGGCTGCTGATATTTTTTAATCCCAGGCCCACGGTGCTTTTGTTCAGCTTATCGAAATCCGCCTGCACAATACCCCGCCCGTCGTGGTGGATGCGAAGATAGAATTTATCGCCATGCACATTTTGTGTCAGGTGAATAAAACTGGCACTGCTGTGTTTAAGAATATTATTGATCAGTTCCTGTACAATGCGGAAAATGATCAGTTCTTTTTCGCCTTTCAGCCGGTCCTTGTATTCATGAAAGCGGCTGCTGGCATTGATGGTGCCGGAACCGCTGATCTTCTGGAATAAATCGTTAACGGCCGACTCGAGCCCGAAATTCTTCAGCGTAGGTGGCATCAGGCTATGGCTGATATTACGGATAAGCTGGATGGTATCGTCAATGATCTGACGGGCCTGGAATATGGACTGGAGCTGGGTAGATTTATCCTGGTTCACCAGGTTCTCGTTCAGGTAAAGGCGGGCGGTTGCCAGCAGGGGGCCTGCATCATCGTGCAGGTCGGCGGCCAGTCTTTGTCTTTCTTCCTCCTGGAGTTTAATAGAAGCGTTGAGCAGGATCTTTTGCTGTTCCTGTTCCATCTGCTGCAACTTGTTCTGAAAACGGATCACCCTGCGCTGGTGAAAGATGATAAAGATCACCAGGCTGATAGTAAGCACCAACATCCCCAGGGTACCGAGGAATAACACAGTCGAAACTGTGGAGTTGTTGGTGGCTTGAAGGAAGAACATAGAGTTTGATTAGCGGATATTGATTTTATACCATATCTAAATATGGCAAATTGGTTTTTTCTCTTTTTGCAAACTCAATTGTTTGTCGCGACGCTACTGAAATTGAAATAATAAATAAAAAGTTCTTTATGGTTTCAGCTATATAAGTAAAATACCAATAATCATCAACTTGTTCTTGTAACATGTGGTTAGCAAGTATATTAAAGAAAAAAGACCCACCTAAATAAATCAAAATACCAACGGATAGCCAGAAACAATAATGGCTGTTAATGAAGGAGGATTTGGCACTTTTGAAATATTCGTAAAGAAAAAAGAATATATAAATAAATACTAAAATTGTTTCAATTCCAACAGGAATTGAATCAAGCCGAACTATTTCAGTTGTGAGGAAATAAATTATTTGGAAAATTACAAATCCCCCAGATAATAAAACGATGACTTTTTTAAATGTCGTATTTTGAATGGCTGACCATAAGAAAAAAGCAAAGAAAAGATATTCAACGATTGTGTATAGATTTAAATAGACAATCTTAAAATTTTTAGGGAGTCCTTTCCACAAGACTAAAAGGACAAAGAAAAGCATC
>DASUMO010000499.1:0-4583 GCA_036277695.1 Chitinophagaceae bacterium | reverse complement strand
TAAACAAAACCGTAAACGAACCGCCCAAAACTCACCCACATAAAACAATAATGCCATCCGAAGATGGCTCTAAACCAAGGAATTAAAATTTGGAAAATTAGCTGGTAGCCTCGACAGGAATCGAACCTGTATCTGGAGCTTCGGAAACTCTTATACTATCCATTGTACTACGAGGCCGGTTACTGGCTCCGGGACATCCCGAAGCAGTCGGCAAAATTAAAGGAAAACTCCCTCATTGCAGAAATAAAATAGGAAGGTGGATCGGCTCGAAATTTAGGGGCTTTATCACTAAGAGATATTAAGCAATCTTTTCTCAATTAAATTATTGCGCTTGTTCAACTTCAAATAGACGTAATCTCCTCATCTACCCCTCAAGCCCCTCCATTTTATTTCGTAAATTTAAAAGGTCTGTCTGCAAACTTCTTTCTACTATGGGCAAAAAAAACTTTTCAGTAATCCTGGTCATCTTTTGCTCCGTACTGTTAGCGGTTTCCTGCCTGGATAGTGGGAAGAAGGGAACGGTTAGTTCCTCCTTACCCGAAACAGTCAGCTATAATTTTCATATCCGCCCCATTTTTTCTGATAAATGTTTTAAATGCCATGGCCCGGATGGGAATAATAGGGAAGCGGGCTTTCGACTGGATATTGCCGATAGCGCCTTTGCACCTCTTAAAGAAACAAAAGGGGCTTTTGCTTTGGTAGCTGGCAAACCAGAACAGTCAGAACTTTACAAGCGAATTTCTTCTTCCGATACTTCTTACATGATGCCGCTCCCGGAATCACACCTGGGTGCCTTGACAGAATACCAGGTGAAACTGGTGAGGAAATGGATCCAGCAGGGTGCTAAATTTGAATCACACTGGGCTTTTGCAGCACCCCAAAAAAAACCTCTTCCGAAAGTGAGTGATAAGGATTGGGTGAAAAACGAAATTGATTATTTCATTCTGAATAATTTAGATGAACAGGGCCTGGAGCCCAACGAAGAAGCAGACAAAAGCAGGTTGCTGAAAAGGATTTCCCTGGATATAACCGGGTTGCCGCCATCACTGGAGATGATGGACAAATTTGGGGCAGACAATAGTGAGAATGCCTATGAGAAAATGATTGATTTTTTATTGGCCACACCGCAATATGGCGAAAAGATGGCAGTGCATTGGATGGACGCAGCCCGCTATGCCGACAGCTACGGTTACCAGGACGATAATATAAGAACACAATGGCCCTGGCGGGACTGGGTGATCCATGCCTTCAACAAAAACATTCCTTACGACCAGTTCCTTACCTGGCAGATCGCCGGGGATATGCTGCCCGGGGCCAGTAAAGAACAACTGCTGGCAACCGGATTTTTCCGCAATCACAAATACACGGAAGAAGGTGGGGTGATCGATGAAGAATACCGGGTTGAATACCTGGTAGATAAAACAAAAACCTTCGGAAAAGCCATTCTCGGCATTACCATCGAATGTGCGCAATGTCATGATCACAAATACGACCCCTTTTTACAAAAGGATTATTATTCCCTGCTGGCATTTTTTAATAATACAAAGGAGACCGGCTTTGAAGGAGATGTGCTGGAATCGAAACCGGCGAAGAAACCGGTACTTACTATTAGCCCTGGGGATAGAAAAAATCTCCTGTCTTTTATCAATTCAAAAGATACCGGTAATCTAATGGTATCGGTGATGGGTGAAAGAGATACGCTGCGCAAAACATACCTCCTTAAACGCGGCGTTTACGACCAGCCGGGTGAAGAAGTAAGACCTGCTGCCCTCCCCGCTGTGATGAAATTTGATACGACGAAATTTACCCGCAACCGGCTGGGCCTGGCACAATGGACAGTGAATAAGGACAATCCACTCACGGCGCGGGTTTTTGTAAACCTGATCTGGCAAGAGATCTTTGGAAGAGGACTGGTAAAAAGCTCCGGCGATTTTGGTATGCAGGGCGAACTACCCTCCCACCCTGAACTACTCGACTGGTTATCGGTAGATTTTATGGAGCAGGGCTGGAATATGAAACGTTTGGTGAAACAAATACTTATGTCCGCCACCTATCGCCAGTCCACCAAAGTCTCGGCGGAACAATTGGAAAAAGACCCCGAAAATATTTACCTGTCAAGAGGCCCCAGGATCCGGTTGAAAGCAGAATTCGTTCGTGATCTTTATTTATCCAGCAGTGGCCTGTTGGTAAAAACGATCGGGGGACCCAGTGTAAAGCCGTACCAGCCCAAAGGCATTTGGGAAGCCGCCACTTCCGGGAGGGGTGTGCTTGCAGTATACCGGCAGGATCACGGAGATGCTCTTTACCGAAGGGGCCTTTACACATTTATCAAATTGACCGTACCACCGCCGGGAATGGGCATGTTTGATGCCAGCAACCGTGATCAATGCGAAACAAAAAGACTCATAACCAACACGCCCCTGCAGGCCCTCGTCATGATGAATGACCCTTCTGTATTGGAAGCTTCCAGGGTGCTGGCGCAAAAACTATTGGATGAACCATCGACCGCTAAAGAAAAAATAGTAAAAGCATTCCGGATGATCCTTTGCAGAAAACCATCGGATAAAGAATTATCGATCCTGGAAACCTATTACAGCGAGCAGTTGCAATTGTTCCAACAAAAGAAATTGGACGCGGCCAAGACAGTAAAGACAGGTGAATTCCCTTTGAATCAAAAGATCGACCTGAACCAGTCCGCTTCTATGATGAAAGTGATAAGTACCATCTATAATATGGAGGAGGTAATCATGAAGACATAGTCAGAAATAAAGCTTAAACGACTTTTTATCACTATTTTCAATTACATAGGCATTCCATAATCCTTTAACCAGGTAGTCATGGAAAAAGAAATTCTCGAACATGGCCTGAACATGAACCGCCGCCGCTTTTTATCCAGGCTTAGCCTGGGTCTGGGCAGCGTGGCATTGGGTTCCCTCCTCATCCCCGATCTTTTTAGCGGTGCTGAGGAGGAAGAGTTAATGATGACGGGGCTGCCGCAATTTGCGCCAAGGGCTAAACGAATCATTTACCTGTTCCAGAATGGCGCCCCCTCCCAGCTTGACCTTTTTGATTATAAACCCCTGCTGGAAAAAATGCACGGGCAGGACCTGCCGGCTTCTATCCGCATGGGGCAACGACTGACCGGCATGACTTCCAACCAGGAAAAATTTCCGCTGGCAGGAAGTTATTTTCGATTCCAGCAATATGGCCAGGCAAAAGCCTGGATCAGTGAGCTGCTTCCTTATACGTCTAGAGTGGTAGACGATCTCTGTATTGTCCGCAGCCTGTTCACTGAAGCCATCAATCATGATCCGGCCCTGACATTCTTTCAAACAGGAGCGCAGGTGGGTAACCGCCCCAGTATGGGCGCCTGGTTGAGTTATGGATTAGGCAGTGAGAATAAAAATCTCCCGGCTTTTTGTGTGCTGTTGTCGAAAGGAAAAGGAAATGGCCAGGGGGTGTATTCCAAATTATGGACAAATGGTTTTTTGGATTCCATTCACCAGGGGGTGCAATTCAGCAGCGGGGAGAACCCTATATTGTACCTCAATAACCCGGAAGGCATTGATAAAGCCGAACGGAGAAAAATGCTGGATAAGCTGGCTGAGCTAAACCAGGAATCATACAAAGAATTTGGAGATCCGGAGATCAATGCAAAGGTGAAGCAATACGAAATGGCCTATCGTATGCAAACAGCAGTTCCGGATATTACCGACCTCAGTAAGGAACCAGAAGATATCATTAAGTTGTATGGTCCCGATTGTCTTACACCTGGCACTTATGCCGCCAATTGCCTGCTGGCGAGAAAACTTTCGGAGAATGGGGTTCGTTTTGTTCAGTTGTATCACCAGGGTTGGGATGGGCATAGTAATTTACCTGCGGAAATAAGGGGCCAATGCCAGGATGTTGACCAGGCTTCGGCAGCGCTTATCACCGATCTGAAACAAAGAGGATTGCTGGAAGAAACGCTGGTAGTATGGGGCGGAGAATTTGGCCGCACGAATTATTGCCAGGGGCCACTGACCAAAGACAACTACGGTCGTGATCATCATCCCCGTTGCTTTACCGTCTGGATGGCGGGTGGCGGTGTAAAACCCGGTGTATATGGCGAAACGGATGAGTTTGGGTATAACATTGTAAAAAACCCGGTACATGTACATGATTTCCATGCAACGATCCTTCACCTGATGGGTTTGCATCACGAACAGCTTACCTACAAACATCTTGGCCGTCGTTACAGGCTAACCGATGTATCGGGTCATGTGGTTAATAATTTAATTACCTGATTTTATGTATCTATTTATATGAACCGCAAGCAATTTATCAGACAATCAGCCATCATCGCTACCGGCATGGCATCTATTCCATCATTAGCCGGAAGCATAAGTCCTGATGACGTCATTCTTGGCCACAACAACAAACGCTATCGTATCAATACAAACTGGAGCCGGGTAAATGCAGCACAATATCCAGTAAAGGATTGTCATGAAATGGTGCAGGATAAACTGGGCCGGATACTCCTGCTCACCAATGAAACAAAAAATAATATCATAGTCTATGATAAAAGCGGCAAGCTGATAACT
>DASUMO010000498.1:0-6028 GCA_036277695.1 Chitinophagaceae bacterium | reverse complement strand
TCCAGGGCATCCGTCATGATTAGCATAAAATCTTTTGACTCTGCACTGAAAGCATAAATTTCCTTGCCTTCACTGGTGCTGCCATCCGCATTCTTACGTGTTTGTGTTTTCGTGATCGTATACTTATTATCCAGTATGGTGACAGTTTTAACAGAACGGTTACCATCCGTACGAAGTGCGGGCAGCGAAGCGAGATAGTTATCCGACGCATCAAATACGAGGATTAAAGCGGACCTCTTCGAAGGTGCTACAACTTTTGCAAAAAGATATGTCTCTGCCCGGGGTACCTGGACTTTTCCCAATGGATAGGTTTTTAGTTTGGCATTCTTCCCAAAAATTTTTTGCAGCACGGAGTCCGGGACAAATTGGGTAAACACTTTATTACTGATAAGCAGGGAGTCATTTTCCTTTTTCTGCAGCAGGCTATCTGCAAAAACAAAAGGCAGTTTTTGGGAAGGAAAAAATGCAATAAAATCGCTGGCTTCAACCGGTTCCTCGCCGGCAAGAGAAACCTTTTTTTTCTGTTTGCAGCCCATCAACAGGACCAGGGTGAGTACTACTAATACGGAACTTGCATAACAACGCATGGGCAACAATTGGAAACCGAAAATAAGTGTTTCCGCTCTTACGGGCAAAGAAGCATTTGGTAGTGCGCCAATAATTTTTTAGGTTTGTCTAAAATTATTTTTAGCCGTGCTGAACTTCTCCACCAGTGAAGAGAATTATATCAAGGCCATCTTTCACCTTCAACAGGATGATGGTACCGTATCTACCAATGAACTGGCCAGGGAACTGGATACCCGTCCGGCTTCCGTGACCGATATGATGAAAAAACTGAAAGCCAAAAAACTCCTTCATTACGAAGCTTACCAGGGTTTCCGGCTAACACAGGAAGGAAAAAGGGTGGCACTGATGATTATCCGGCGTCACCGTTTATGGGAATATTTCCTGGCTGAGAAATTAAAATTCAGTTGGGATGAAGTGCACGAAGTGGCCGAAGACCTGGAACATGTGAGTAGCAAGAAACTGATCGATAAACTCGATGAATTCCTGGGCTTTCCCCGGGTGGATCCCCATGGAGACCCGATTCCCGACCAGGAAGGCAGGATTGAATCCAGCCGCCAGGTTTGCCTGCTTGAGTTACCGTTAAACAAACCTGCCATTGTCAGTCATGTCAGTGACCAGTCAACGGAAATCCTGGAATTGCTGGGTCATAAGAATATTGGCATTGGAACCAAACTGGAAATAAAAAAGAAATTTGATTTTGACCGTTCGATGGAAATAAAAAGCGGGAGATTGCCGGTTTTTACCATCAGCGAGCAACTGGCACAAAACATTTTTGTAAAAATCGGATAGCATGGAATCGGTAGAAAAGTTCTTTATTGAAATCGGCCCTGTAAAAGCTGCCCTGATCGCTACCGCCTTTACCTGGCTGGTTACTGCGCTGGGTGCTTCGCTGGTTTTTTTCTTCAAAACATTAAGTCGTGGTGTACTCGACCCGATGTTGGGTTTTACTGGTGGCGTGATGGTAGCAGCCAGTTTCTGGTCGCTCTTAAATCCTGCCATCGAAATGTCGGAAAAAATGTATCCGGGAATGAGCTGGATGCCCGCTGCGGTCGGTTTTCTATTGGGTGCCCTTTTTATTTTCGTCCTGGATAAGTTTACTCCCCACCTGCACCTGAATTTTGGTGTAGGCGAATCAGAAGGGATAAAGACAAGATTGCACCGCACCACCTTACTTATCCTGGCAATTACCCTCCATAATATTCCTGAAGGGTTAGCTGTCGGGGTCTTATTCGGCGCGGCTGCAATTGGTATGGAAGATGCATCAGTTACCGGTGCTATTGCATTGGCGCTGGGAATAGGTATCCAAAATTTTCCCGAAGGTGTAGCCGTGGCTATGCCCCTGAGAAGATTAGGAGTGAGCAGGCCCCGTAGTTTTTGGTATGGACAATTATCGGCAGTTGTGGAGCCCGTAGCGGGCGTGGCAGGTGCACTGGCTGTAATTTATATGCAACCGATCCTGCCTTTTGCACTCGCATTTGCCGCAGGGGCAATGATCTTTGTGGTGGTGGAGGAAGTAATACCAGAAACACAGCGTGATAAATACACTGACCGTTCTGTACTTGGTTTTATCGGTGGTTTTTTAGTGATGATGATTCTGGATGTGGCGCTCGGTTAGTTCCGTTATCAGCCATTCACCTTTGTTGATTTGGAATGATGCGGTCGCAGCAAGTGTTTAAACCGGCTGAATGTTTCCGGTTTTATGTTCAGGTAAGTGGCCAGGTATTTTTGCGGAACCCTTTGCATCAGTTCCGGGTTGCGGGTCACAAAATTGAGGAATCGTTCCCGGGGTGTCATCTTTACCATTTGCATTTGCCAACGGTCTTTGATGATCATGGCATAGGTTACCACCAGCCTTCCCAGGTGTTCCATTTTATGCGATTGCTTATAGAGCTTTTCCAGGTTATCATAGGTGATGGAAACAAAAGTGGTGGGTTCAATCGTTTCGATAAAATATTCCGAAGGCGTACGGCTATGAAAAGATTCCTGGCTCAGGATCAGGTGACCTTCCATTGAAATCTGTGTATTGATTTCCTGGTGGCCTTTTTTATAATACTTGCGAACCAGCCCTTTTACAATAAAATTGAAATTATTTTCCACCTCGCCAGCAGGCAGTACGACTTCTTTTTTCCCAAAGCGCCGCACTTTGATCACGGGCAGAATAAACTCGTTAAACTCTTCCTCGGAGAGATCCGTAAACTTTTTAAGGTACTTATAAAAAATCTTGACGGAGTCCATGCTACTAATTGGGACTAAAAGTTACAAAATAATCGATTGATTTGAATCAATCAGACCGAATTTGCCTGCAAATTTATTATCCGGGACCTGCCCCAGGGTAACAAATGTCACATTCGATAAAATTGTAGTTTTGCTGCCTTCATAAATAAATTAAAATAATACGACTCATGGCTCAAAAGATCAAGGTTGTTAACCCGGTTGTAGAACTGGATGGAGATGAAATGACCCGCATCATCTGGAAATTCATCAAGGATAAACTGATTTTACCTTATATCGAAGTTGATATTAAATATTTTGACCTGGGTATGGAATCCCGCGACCAGACCAATGACCAGGTAACCGTTGATGCGGCCAATGCCATTAAGGAGCATGGTGTAGGTATAAAATGCGCTACTATCACACCCGATGAAGCCAGGGTAAAGGAATTTAACCTCAAGCAAATGTGGAAAAGTCCAAATGGTACCATCCGGAATATTTTGGATGGAACAGTTTTCCGCGAACCTATCGTGATCCGCAATATTCCCCGGCTGGTTACGAACTGGACAGCCCCGATTATCGTGGGCCGTCATGCTTTCGGCGACCAGTACCGGGCAACAGATACGGTAATCAAAGGAAAAGGAAAATTGACCATGACATTTACACCCGAGGGCGGTGGAGAACCCCAGGTATTCGAGGTTTTCAACTTTAAGGGTGACGGTGTGGCCCTGAGCATGTATAATACAGACGAAAGCATCCAGGGATTTGCCAGGAGTTGTTTCAATATGGCGTTGAATAAAAAATGGCCGCTTTACCTGTCGACCAAGAATACCATATTGAAGAAATACGATGGCCGTTTCAAAGATATTTTTGAAGAGATCTACCAACAGGAATTCAAATCCCGGTTTGAGGCGGCCGGCATCGTGTATGAACATCGCCTCATCGACGATATGGTGGCCAGCGCGTTGAAATGGAGCGGTAACTTTGTCTGGGCCTGTAAGAATTATGACGGCGACGTTCAAAGTGATACCGTAGCCCAGGGCTTTGGCTCGCTGGGACTGATGACCTCTGTTTTAATTACTCCGGACGGGAAAATCATGGAGGCTGAAGCTGCCCATGGAACCGTTACCCGACACTTCCGCGAGCACCAGAAAGGCAGGCCCACTTCCACCAACCCAATCGCTTCCATTTTCGCATGGACCAGGGGGTTGGCGTTCAGGGGGAAACTGGATCAGAACCAGGCCCTGATTGATTTTTGCAATGCCCTCGAAGCTGTATGTATTCAAACTGTAGAAGAAGGAAAGATGACCAAGGATCTCGCGGTATGCATTCATGGCAATAAAGTCAATCATGGCGAGCATTATCTCTATACCGAAGAATTCCTGGACGCTATCGACAGCAACCTGAAAAAGAAAATGGGTCTTTAATTATTAGAATGTTGAATGAAGGGGCCCGGCCCCTTTCATTTTGACAATTCAGATAAATCAGGCTTTATGTACAGCATCCGTCCGCTCAGCTCAACTGATATCCCGCTATTGCGCGACCTGGTTTTCAGGGTATGGCCCCAAACCTATGAGGCGATCCTTTCAAAAGGCCAGGTGGATTATATGCTGGATATGATGTACAGTGAGTCTTCCTTGCTAAAACAAATGGAGGAGGGTGCCCAATTCATTTTTGTCTACGAGGGAAATGAAGCGGTGGGTTTTGCTTCGTACCAGGAAATAGAGCCCGCCCTTTTCAAATTGCATAAACTCTATGTTCTCCCCTCCCAACAGGGCAAGGGTACCGGCCGTTATATGATCGATTATATCATAGGGCAAATAAAATCACGCGGAGCGAATGCCTTACAGTTACAGGTGAACAGGGGAAATAAAGCCCGCTATTTTTATGAAAAGCTGGGATTTTCCATTATCCGGTCGTTTGATTTTGACATTGGCAATGGTTATGTTATGGATGATTATGTAATGGAGAAAAAACTCTGACCTTCTTCTACTTTATTGACTACTCAATACGTCTTTGCAGTCGAGGTATTTGGAAGGATCCAACGGCGTTTCAAACTGGTACATCAGCATTTCAAGTTTATCGCCAGGGTTGATAAAACCCAGTGGTTGACCAGCCTTGACAATATTATGCCTTCTGACCACTGCCTTCTTCAGACCAGTATACCAGAAATAATAATCCTTGTTTTTGATTTTTGCAAAAAGCACAACCTCGTATCTTCCTTCTTCATCTACCACCACATTTGTTACCTGGGCATCGAGTACCGCTTTGACGGTCGTATCCGGCTTGCTGGTCAATACAACACAGAGATCCGGCGGATCATAATGAATGGCGTTTTTAGGAGGTGGCACAACAATGGCTTCGTCGAGGGGGCAGCTTAGCCGGATGGAATCCGATTGTGCGGCCAGGAAAAAAGGAAAAAGAAAAAGCAATCCAAACAGGGAAAAAGATTTCATGGGCAGATTATTTAGGATCGGTGTATATGTAACTTTTGAGCCATATCAGTACTCATCTCATCGGCGGAAATACCATAACCGTTGACCAGTACGCCTTTCAGTCCATTCACTGATTGCACGGCGTACACGACTGCTTCATCGGCCGGATCAGTATTCCCTTCAAAACGATATACTTCCACTATTTCAAACTCATCAGCACTGAAGCGGTGCTCCAAACAGACGAGGCAATTCTCCTTTAGGTTGAAATCCATGTCAAATCCCCGGGCTTTTAAACCGTTTACCGCTTCTGTTACAGTATCATACGCTATAATATCCATGGTCTATGTTATTTTAAAGGTATTCTTATTTGATTAATATGGTATGGGGAAACTACGAATTGCCTTCAAATTATACCTATTAAAGTGTGCACAATAATTGAACCTAAACCTTCCTGGCCGGGGCTTTATTATACTGATAAACACTACCTTTGCGCTCAAATAAAATTGCAAAAAAATGTCTACTGTAACGAAATCCATTGACTTTAGCCTTCCTTACAAAGTTGCCGATATTTCACTGGCCGAATGGGGCCGTAAAGAGATCCGGCTGGCCGAAGCCGAAATGCCCGGCTTGATGGCCATCCGTGCTGAATACGGCCCTTCCCAGCCCCTGAAAGGTGCCCGGGTTGCAGGTTGTCTTCATATGACCATTCAAACAGCTGTTTTGATCGAAACATTGGTTGCCCTGGGAGCCGAAGTAAAATGGAGTTCCTGTAATATTTTCTCCACCCAGGATCATGCCGCCGCTGCCATTGCCGC
>DASUMO010000497.1:0-3955 GCA_036277695.1 Chitinophagaceae bacterium | reverse complement strand
ACCAGCCCTGCAGGCCACTATACCGGATATTGAATCAAACTGCCGGGTCTTTGCATTTAACACCCTCGTCCAATACAAGCAAAACCGTTTTAATGAGCCGGTGAACATGGTGGATTCCAATTTTTTCCAGGTCTTTGATTTTAAACTGGCCGAAGGCAATCCCCAAAAAGCATTTCCCAACAGCCAGTCATTGGTTATTTCCGAAAAGCTGGCAAAAAAATATTTTGGCAAGGAGCCGGCTCTGGGGAAAACCCTGGAACTTCAATTAGGAGATCAGCCCATTTTATTTACCATTACCGCGGTGGCAAAGAAGGCCCCGCAGGAATCCAGCATCCAGTTTGATCTGCTGATTCCCCATTCCAATGACCATTATCTTTTCAATGAAAGAGCAAGAACCGCGGGCTGGACACAGGTATTTGAAGAAACCTATCTCCTGGTAAAAGAAGGAAGAACAGCGGCCGATATTGAAAGAAAAATACCGGCCATGGTAAAACAAATCGCCGGCGAAGATTATGTGGAAGGGCAGTATAACGTTTACCTGCAACCGCTCACGGCCATTCACCTGGATAAACAACTGCCCGCTGCCAATCTCCCGGTCAGCGACCCGGCCTATTCCTATATACTCGGTATCATTGGCATCCTGATCCTCCTGATCGCCTGTGTCAATTTTGTCACGCTTTCCATAGGCCGCTCCTCAACCCGGGCCCGTGAAGTAGGCGTGCGCAAGGTCATGGGTGCAGAAAGACCTGCGCTGCTTCGCCAGTTCTGGGGTGAAGCGCTGGTCATGGTGATACTCTCAATTTCCCTGGCGATTTTTCTTTCCTTCTTATTCTTAAAACCTTTTAATGCCATTGTCAATAAGGAATTGGTACTGGCCTTTGACGGTTTTACTATTCTATTCCTGTTGGCAGTGGTTATCATCGTCGCACTGCTGGCAGGGATTTACCCGGCTATAATACTATCCGGTTTTGCGCCTGCAAAAGTGTTAAAAGGGCAATTGGAAACCGGACAGGGGATGGGTTTTTTCCGGAAAAGCCTGATTGCCGGCCAGTTCGTCGCCTCCATCCTGATGATCATCGGGACCCTGGTGATTGGTCAGCAATTGAATTTCCTGCGCAACAAAAACCTCGGATACGATAAGGAGTATGTCGTTGTAGTTTCAACCAATAAATCCCGGGGAGAAGGAATACCCCTGGCGGAACGTTTCAAAACTGAACTGGCTAAATTTCCCCAGGTGAGTAGCAGTACAATCAGTTTGTTCAGTTTTGCCCAGGCCGGGGGATGGATCAACCTCGGCTATGAAGATGATAAAAAACTATACCGCAATTTCAGGATGAATGCGGTGGACGAGGATTTTGTGCACACGATGGACCTGCAATTAATAAAGGGTCGAAATTTTTCAAAAGACAATCCCGCTGATATAAGTAGCGCCATGGTTGTGAATGAAGCCCTGGTAAAAGAATACGGATGGACGGACCCCATCGGCAAAAAACTTCCAGGCCGTTACGAACAACAGGTGATCGGCGTGGTAAAAGATTTTCATTTTGAATCGCTCCACAATCCCATACAGCCCCTGGCGATGGTGATGCGGCCTGACTCCATGTTTCGCCGCTCGAATGATATTAATTTTTCTGCCACCACCCAACCAAGGATAAGCGTTAAATTAAAAAAAGGAAATCTCCAGGAAGAATTAGCCCTGTTGAAATCGGCCTGGCAAACCGTGGCGGCCAACCAGGAATTCGAGTACCAGTTCCTGGATGAAAGCCTGCATACACTTTACCAGAAAGAAATTCATTTTGGCAAGGTAGTCGGGTATGCTTCTGTTTTATCCATTTTTATTGCTTGCATGGGTTTGTTTGGACTGGCAACACTTGTTGTTACCCGGAGAACCAAAGAAATTGGTATCCGCAAAGTATTGGGCGCCGATGTGAAAAGCCTGGTGGGACTCTTGTCCAAAGATTTCGTCCTGCTGGTATTACTGGCAGCGCTGATTGCCTTTCCCCTGGCCTGGTGGGCATTAAACAAGTGGCTGGAAGATTTTGCTTATCGTATTTCCATTGAATGGTGGGTATTTATTGCCGGCGCCGCCGCCGCTTTGCTGATCGCTTTAGCAACGGTTAGCGTGCAGGCAATCAGGGCAGCCACCAGTAACCCGGTTAAAAGTTTGCGAACTGAATAGGAGTGTACTATGCTTAGACATTATTTAATGGTGGCGTGGAGAAATCTGCTGAAGTATAAACTGATTTCTTTTTTAAATCTCACAGGTTTAACGGTGGGTATCCTAAGCTTTTGCCTGATTTTCCTGTTTGTAAGGGATGAATTGAGTTATGATACTTATCATCATGCCGCCGATCGCACGTATCGCATCAATTTCTATGGAAAGTTGGGTGAGCAGACTGCGCATACTGCCCAAACTGCGGCACCAGCCGGCCCCCTGTTCAAAGAACAACTGCCCGGTGTTGAAGCCATGTGCCGGCTTACACCCAATGGACGGTCAGTGCTCCAGGTTGATGATGAATCTTTCCATGAAACGAATGTGTTATTTGCCGACAGCAGCTTGTTGGAGGTTTTCAACTTCACTTTATTAAAAGGCAACCCGGCCACCGCCCTGAAGGCGCCGGGATCAGCTATCCTTTCGGCCAGCACTGCCAAAAAATATTTTGGAGATGAAGAAGCACTGGGGCGTAGCCTGAAACTGGACAATGACAAACTATATACTGTTAACGCCGTGATGAAGGACATTCCTTCCAATACACATTTTAAGGCGGATATCTTTTTATCCATGTCTTCCCTGGAAGACAGCCGGGCCGATAATTGGGGCAATACCAATTACCAAACTTACCTGGTACTCGAAAAAGGAATAGATCCCGCACAGATTTCTAAATCAGCAACGGAACTATTTATAAAGAATTTCTCTCTTGTCCTGAAACAATACCTCAATACGACCTGGGAAGAATTTTCAAAAAGCGGCAATTATGCGCGACTTGAATTATTTCCACTTTTAAAAATCCATCTCGAGTCAAATATGGAAGACGAACTGGATGTGAACAGCCATATTCGGTACGTATATATTTTCTCGATTGTGGGATTACTGGTATTGGCATTGGCCTGTATCAATTTCATCAACCTTACCACTGCGAGGGCTTCCATACGGATGAAGGAAATCGGTGTTCGTAAAACAATCGGTGCCCGCCGCAGCAACCTGGCTCTCCAGTTCCTGGCAGAAAGCCTGGTGATGGGTTTAGCGGCATGGCTATTCGCTGTCTGCTGCACTTATCTTTTACTGCCGCTTTTTAACCAGTTATCGGGAAAAGCATTTACCCCAAAGGATATTTTTTCTTTTCAATTCCTGCTTCCCTCCTTCACCACAGGGGTTATTACAGGATTGGTGTCCGGTTTATATCCCGCCCTCTTTCTTTCTTCCTTTAATCCCATAGCGGTATTGAAAAGAGTAGGTTTTTCATTGCCTTCAAAAAGTTATATACGGAGCGGGCTGGTCATCTTCCAGTTTTTTATCACTTCGGTATTACTGGTATCGGCCCTTGTCATTTACCAGCAACAAAAATTTATCCGCCATAAAAATCTTGGTTTTAACAGGGAACAGGTAATAACAATCAATGATGGTTATTTACTGGGTCAAAACCTGGCGGCTTTCAAGGAAAAAGCCTTGCAGTTACCCCAGGTAAAATCTGTGTCCGCTACAAACCTGCTACCGGTGGATGACGACCGTAATAATACTTCGATTATTCGCGGCAGGGTTAGTTCACAGGAAAATACTGTACTGACCAATAATTTTTGGGTGGATGCAGATTATGTAAAAACATTTGGGATCACTATCCTGGAAGGCCGGGATTTTTCCAAAGAATTTGCTACCGACAGCAATGCTGTATTGGTGAATGAAACATTGGCCCGTTCCTTTGGTTATCCCGGGAAACAGGTAGCCGGGCAGGAAATG
>DASUMO010000496.1:0-7651 GCA_036277695.1 Chitinophagaceae bacterium | reverse complement strand
CCATACCGATCGTTTTTTACTGCGGCAAATCCTGGCTGAAGACCAGGCTTTTATTTTCCAGGGTTTGAGTGATCCCCTAGTCATACCCTATTATGGTGTTCAGTACAGCAGTTTTGAAGCCACAGCCGCCCAAATGGATTTTTATAATCAATTATGGGCAGAGAAAAAAGGCTGCTGGTGGAAAATCGTAGAGCGGAGTACAATGCTACCGGTTGGAGCCTGTGGAATGAATGCCTACCAGCCCCTGCACGAAAAAGCTGAAATTGGTTACTGGTTATTACCCGGGGCCTGGAAGAAAGGAATTATGGCCGAAGTTTTACCAGTAATGATCCGCTATATTTTTCAAAACTGGAAAATCCATCGTCTCGAAGCTGTAATTGAAGAAGGGAATGAGTCCAGTCGCAGGCTGTCGGAAAAATTAGGGTTCAGCTTTGAAGGAAAACTCCGGGAGTCGGAGATCAAGCAGGGGAAAAGGATCAGTCTGCTGATCTATAGTTTGCTATCTACGGACCTTGCTGATAATAACCGCTAATGTCTAAATTCGTTGTATGAAGATTGCAATCATCAATGGACCCAACCTCAACCTGCTGGGTCTTCGCGAAACGGATATTTATGGCAATAAGCCTTTTGAAGAGTTTTTTGAAGTGCTGAAGAAAAAATATCCATCCCACCAGCTATCCTATTTTCAAAGCAATGTGGAAGGAGAACTGATCAATGAATTGCAACGTGTGGGATTTGATCACGATGGTATTATTCTCAACCCTGCCGGGTATACACATACCTCGGTAGCCATCGGTGATGCCATTGCTGCCATCAAAACCGCGGTGGTGGAAGTTCATATTTCCAATGTATATGCCCGCGAAGAATTCCGGAAGCTGTCACATGTTAGCGGGAAAGCGGCAGGCAGTATAATTGGCCTGGGGCTGAAAGGTTATGAACTGGCTATGGAATGGCTGGTTAGCCGTTAGTTTACCTGATCTGTATCATGTGCAGAACTTTGTTTGATCAGCTTCACATTTTAGTTAATCTATAATTTTGCGGGCTATGAAAGTTCCTATTGTTTATAAAACTGCAGAGGAAGCTTTAGCCGTTGTTCAGCCCGGTAACCGGATCTATGTGCATGGCAGCGCACAGACCCCCAGTGTTTTATTAAAAGCCCTTGAAACACATGCACACCGTCTCAGGGATGTAGAACTGGTTTTTATAACAGTCTACGGTGATGTTTGCGTGGATAAGCCAGAATATGCAGGCATATTCCATATCAATTCGATGTTTGTTTCGGCCAGTATCCGCCAGGCTGTTGCGGAAGGCAGGGCCGATTATATACCCGTTTTTTTAAGTGAAATACCGGAATTGTTCAAACACAAGGTGCTCGCGCTTGATGTAGCACTGGTGCAGGTATCGCCTCCCGATGAACATGGTTATTGTTCATTGGGAGTGTCAGTGGATATTGCCAGGTCTGCCGTGAATACGGCCAAGCATATTATCGCGGTCGTCAATCCGAATGTTCCCCGTACGCATGGCGACGGCCTGATTCACAGCATTCGTTTTGACAGCATGGTCTATTCAGATCAACCGCTTTATGAAGCTAATTATGGGGATAAAGTAACGGGACTTGAAATGAAGATCGGGGAATATGTGGCTTCATTGATCGAAGACAGGAGTACGCTGCAAATGGGTATCGGTTCCATACCCGATGCAGTGCTTCGTTTGTTAGCCAACCATAAGGACCTCGGTATTCACACGGAAATGTGCTCAGATGGCATTATTGATTTATTTGAAAAGGATGTGATCAATAATAAATACAAACAGATCCATCCCAATAAAACAGTAACCGCTTTTGCGCTGGGCACACGGCGGCTCTACGATTATGTGCATGATAACCCTGCCTTCCAGTTTCTCGACATTGATTATGTAAACGATCCGCATATTATCCGCCGTAATAAACGGATGGTCGCTATCAACAGCGCCATCGAGATCGATATTACCGGGCAGGTTTGCGCCGATTCTATTGGCACCTATCAGTACTCGGGTGTGGGTGGCCAAATGGATTTTATGCGGGGCGCTGCGGTAAGTGAAGGCGGGAAACCCATAATTGCTTTGCCATCGCGGACACACCGTGGTATTTCACGGATTGTCCCGGTCCTGAAACCAGGGGCTGGCGTAGTGACTACGCGGGCGCACGTCCACTATGTCGTTACGGAATATGGCATCGCTTATTTGTTAGGAAAGAATTTGCGCCAGCGGGCCAAAGCGCTGATCAATATTGCGCACCCCGATGACCGCGAAGAACTGGAAAGGGTTTGTTTTGAGCGGTTCAAGATTTTTTAAGATAAATCAGCAACCTGTCATCATTGTTAATCCGGTTCCCTGTCATCCACATTTACATTAAGAACAGGTTTATTCTTTTCCATGGCCATTTTCTTTTTGATCCAACCGGGTTCCTTGCGTTCTTTCTGAATATCTTCCAGCTTACTTACATACAGGCTCCGTCCATGCGTACCCAATACGATTTCATTATCCCTTTGCTGGATCGCAATATCATGAATGGGAACTGATTTGGGCAGGCCTCCCTGCCATATCATAAAACTATTCCCGCCAGTAAAGCTTACATACAAACCGCCATCTGTACCAACATAGATGATATTCTCGTCTTTCGGATCTTCGCGAACAACATTAATGGGTTCAAAGGGAAGATCGCTACCCAGCTTTTTCCAGCTTATTCCGTAATCATCGCTGACGTAGAGGTAGGGCAGGAAATCATCGTTACGATAGCCATTCAGTGATACATATACACGTCCTTCTTTATGTTGGGAAGCTACCACCCGGCTTACCCAGAGTTTGTTTGTTTCCAGTTTTGTGCTTTTCGTATTCGCTATTTTTTTTCCGGCTGAAGTTTCAATCGTTTTATTCAATTGTTCCCAGCTATATCCACCATCTTTGGTGATATGTATGTTCCCGTCATCGGTGCCGGTATATAAAAGCCCGAAACGCAGGGGAGATTCACTAATAGTAGTCATGGTGCCATAAGGCACATTCCCGCTAACCCTGCCCTTTGTCAGATCACCACTCATGACAAGCATGGTATCACCCTTTGTCAGCGAACGGTAAACACGATTGGTTCCGAGATAAAGCACATCCTGGTTGTGCTTGCTGAGCAGGATCGGTGTCTGCCAGTTGAAGCGAAGTGGTTTTTCTCCCAACTCAGGTTGAGGCCTCAGGAATTTTTGTGAACCTCGTCTCTCTTTATTATAACGACTGTAAACACCAAACTGTGAACCGGAATAAACCGTTGTATTATCCCGGGTATCCACCTGGGCATACATGCCATCACCTCCGTTAATGCCCCGGTAGGCATATTGTCCATTATCGATCCAGCCTTGATCTTCTTTATGGGTGGAAGGACCCCACCAGCTTCCATTATCCTGTAAACCACCATATACATTATAGGGTTTGGCATCATCCACGGTAATGGAATAATATTGTCCAACAGCCGGCATATTGGCCTTGAACCAGGTGGCACCATCGTCATAGGTGATGTTGGCGCCCCCATCATTGCCATTGATCAAATGGGAATCTCTTCTGGGGTTTACCCATAGTGCATGGTGGTCGGGATGTACATTACCTTTATCAATTGTTTTGAATGTTTTTCCACCATCGGTGGATAGCTGCGCATAAAAGCCCAGGATGATCACTTTGTCAGGGTTGTAATGCGAAGTATAGATCTTGGCAAAATAATAACCATAGGTATTAAAAATCGAGATGGGTTTGTTATGTGTTTTTTTCCAGTTTTGCCCCCCATCATCACTGCGGTAAACCTGGCAACCTTCTATGCCTGTATTCTGGAAGCCATCATCATTGTCAAGATAATCCCATAATGCAACTGGCTTCACTTTATCGGCTGCTATCATTTCCTTTACAATCTTCGCGTTGTATTTCCTGGGAAAGCCGTTTTTACGCAGGAAGGTATCCAGCCAGTTGCTGCGAACCTGGGCAAACTCCTCTTTGGTCATATTCTTGAAATCCTCTTTCTTATACAGGGAATCATTTTTTTTAGCCGTGTCCGGTTTGGGGCTGTTGTTGTCAACTATCGCATAAACAATGTTTGGATTTTTAGGATAGACCGTTAATCCGATCCGGCCAATTTTTTCGCCTGTCATAAAACCCGAACCGGCACCCGATACAAGTTTCCAGGTTTCACCCCCATCGGTGCTTTTATAGATGCCGCTTGTTTTACCACTTTCCTCGAATTTCCATGCCCTGCGCACGCGGTACCACATGGCCGCATACACTTCATTTGGATTAACCGGGTTGATGTCAAGGTCTACGCACCCGGTATTATCATCCACGAAAAGGGTTTGTTTCCAGGTTTTACCACCATCAGTGGTTTTATACACACCTCTTTCTTTATTGGCAGAATAGAGGTGGCCTAACACTGCCACCCAGGCGATATTTGGGTCAGTAGGGTGCAATTGTATTTTTCCGATATGATGGGATTCCGGAAGGCCGAGATAGGTCCAGGCCTTTCCGTTGTCATTTGTTTTGTAGATACCGATCCCTGCATAAGAGGAACGGCTGCTGTTTACTTCACCTGTACCTACCCAAATGGTCCTGTTTGTCCAGTTTACCGCTATATCACCAATGAATAATACATCAATGCTGTCCATGATGGGTACAAAACTTTGGCCATTATTGGTCGTATGCCATAAGCCCCCGGTCGCATAAGCCAGGTAAAATTCAGTGGGGTCTTCGGGATTGGCGTCAATATCCACCACGCGGCCGCTCATGATACTGGGGCCAATATTGCGGAACTGGATATCGTTGATAACCGACCTAGCTTCCAATGCCTTGCGCTGGGCAAAAGTTTTTAATCTTTCTGTCCCTGGCGTCGGCGCCGTTTGTCCAAAATTGTAAAGGGGCAGAAGCGTTACGATGGAAAACAGAATCAGGGATAAAAGCCTGGTAATACAAGCTTTATTTTTTAACAGGCCAAGCATAAAAGCAGTAGTTTTTCGTTAGTAAATTGCAGCACGGTTCCTTATTCCAGGACCAGGTAGTATCAAACTTACTAAACTATGCGATTCATCCTGATATCTCTCTTATTTATTTCAAGCAGTGCTTTTGGCCAGTGGAAGGATTATATCATCAGTGTCCGGGGCGATACCCTGAACCGGGTGGACCTGAAAGGCCGCAAGCAGGGTCCCTGGGTTATTCATGTAGATCCATTAAGGGGGGAACCGGGTTATGATGAGCAAGGTTATTTTTTAGATGATAAAAAGGATGGTTTGTGGATAAGGTTTTCTCCGGAAGGTGATAAGATCGCGGAAGAGAATTTTCGCTGGGGCTCTTTTGACGGCAAATGCCGTTATTATACCCGGAATGGAGGCTTGATCCGTGAGGAAAGCTGGAGGGCAGTGGATCCGCAAAAAACAATGGATACAGTGGATGTTTTTGATATAAAGGATCCGGACAAACTGGTAGGCCGCGTAATTGTAAAACTGGAAGGCCAGACCAATAAACATGGCGCCTGGAATTACTATGACCCTATGTGGGGACGCATTGAAAAAACCGAGCGTTATTTCCTGAATAAACTGCAGACCGGTGAGGAGGGGAATGGTGATGATGGGGAAATCAAGGTGCTGGATGTAAGTGATGGCAAATCAAAAACGGATACAACCGGCAAAAAAACGGTAACCAAACCCCAGGCCGTCCTGGATTACGAAAAGAAAAATTCTGGTAAGAAAAAAGTCAAGACCCGGACGGGGCAGACGGGGTATTAATTACAACCCAGCTTTCTATTTATTTTATTGCATCGTTTTACGGTGTTAAGTTTTATTTCTCAAAGAACTCCTTAAAGTATAGCAATTGGTATTTCACGGCATTCCGCCAATAAGCCCAATCATGCTTGCCGGGTCTTTCAATATAATCATGCGGTATTTTCAGCTGCAGCATTTTTTCATGCAGGTTATGGTTGATGGAATAAAAGAAATCTTCCGTGCCGCAGTCAATGATGATAGCCAGTGAGTCCTTGGGATAATTTTCTATAATATTGATAACGGAATAATTCTTCCAGTTAGCAGCCTGGGTTATGGTATCACCAATTCGTTTTATCAGATCGTATTTACTTCGGGTGGAGTAAAGATCCACGCCGCCGCTCATACTTCCGCAGGCTCCAAATAGATCAGCCCGGCGAAATCCGAGATAGAGACCGCCATGCCCGCCCATACTGAGCCCGGTTATTGCCCGGCTTTTCCGGCTCTTCTTCGTTGGGTAATGTTTATCAATATAACTGGTGACTTCTTCGGCAATATAGGTTTCATATTTCATGGAGGGATCAATGGGACTGTCGAGGTACCAGCTGCTGCTGCCACCATCCGGGCAAACGATGATAAGCTGGTATTCATCGGCGTATTCTTTCAGTTCCGGCACACGCAGGATCCAATTGCTATACCAGCCGCCATGGCCGTGGAGCAAATAAACTACCGGAAAGTAACTTGTTTCCGGTTTGGATGAAGTGGGTTGTATTACCACGCATTTGAAAGGTTTTTTCATAGCATCACTATGGATATTCACCGTATCCACAGTGGCCGGGCGGGCCTGAATACATAGGAAAATCAACTGAAAACCCAGGAGTATACGCATGCTCAAAGATATTGATTAAAAAAATTTGGCAGAAATCGGAAATAGTATAAATTTGATATCAAAATGATATCAACCAAAACAATTAATATGGAAAAGTTAGTCAAACCGGTTTCCGGGTTCTTCGCACTGATCGGGGGGATTGTCTTGATCGCATTATCCGTCTATATGTTCAGGTATGCCGAAGAGAGAGGTTGGATTTATATCAGCTCCGGTATCGTGTTTTCAATAACCGCGATGCTGCTTTTTAAAGGATTGCTGATCGTAAATCCGAATCATTCAAGAGTACTCAATTTCTTTGGTAAATATGTCGGGACTATCAAGGAAAACGGGTTGTATTTCGTAAACCCATTTTATACTTCGAAGAAGATCTCACTTCGCGCCGAAAACCTGCAGGGGCAGCAATTGAAAGTGAATGATAAACTCGGGAACCCTATCGAGATCGGCGCAGTAATCGTTTGGAAAGTGAATAATAGCTACAAAGCTGCTTACGAAGTGGAGCATTACATGGAGTATGTAAAGACCCAAAGCGAGGCTGCAGTGAGGCATCTTGCAAACAGCTTTCCTTATGATAACCTGGAAGATGAGCATGCTACCCTTACATTACGCGATGGCGGAGAAAAAGTCAATGGCATACTTGAAAGAGAGTTGCAGGACCGTTTAGGACCGGCAGGTATCGAGATCATTGAAGCAAGGATCAGTCACCTGGCCTATGCACCGGAAATCGCTGGTGCCATGTTGCAGAGACAGCAGGCTACGGCCATTGTAGCGGCGCGGACGAAGATCGTGGAAGGTGCAGTCGGCATGGTAGAAATGGCACTGGAAATGCTTTCGAGGAAACAAATTGTTGTGCTGGATGAAGAAAAGAAAGCAGCCATGGTGAGCAACCTGATGGTGGTGCTTTGCGGTGATAAGGGAGCACAGCCTATCCTGAATGCCGGCACTTTATACCAATAGTTAAATCCATCCTGTGAGTGAAAAGAAAAACTTCGTACTTCGCATTGACGCGAAT
>DASUMO010000495.1:0-2283 GCA_036277695.1 Chitinophagaceae bacterium | reverse complement strand
GGATTACCGACCGGATCTGTTACGCGATCACCGAAAATTTCAGGTAAATCCCTCCACCAAATAAACAGTTCTAACCGGTATAACACGGGCCCGGCATTTGCCTGCCCGACAACCCATTTAATAATATTCTTTCCCTGCTCTTTACCGCAGACTAGGACCAGCATGCCGTAAACTAACCCGGTGTAGGGAGTTACAAAATCAGCCAACTATCTTGGAATCATCAAAAATGAAAACATGAAAAAACTGGCTTTTATTCTTACCCTGTTCTTTCCCCTGGTTGGGCTGGCTCAAAATGTAGCTATCAATAATGATAGCTCGGACCCTGATAACACCGCGATCCTCGATATCAAAAGTGAAAACAAGGGGTTATTGATACCGCGGATGACCACTTTGCAAAGAACTTCCATCATGGGGCCTGCTTTAGGTCTGATCGTTTATGACACGGATACATTTAGTTTCTGGTATTATGCAAGTGATCTCTATGGGGGTTGGGTTGAACTGCTCAATGGACACCAGAAGCACTGGAACCGGACGGGAGCGAATGTATTCAATAATAACAGCGGCAATGTCGGTATCGGTACATCAGCCCCTGCTGAAAAACTCTCGATCAATGCGGTCAATCCTTCGGTGCAGTTTTTAAACGCAGGCGTGGCCAAGGTTTTTTTGCAGAATAACGGCAGCGATTTAAGAATGGGTACTTATGCCAATAATTCAACAGGTGGTCTTGTTTTCGCTACCAGGGCACTTGACCGGATGAAAATCGATGAAGACGGCCAGGTAGGAATCGGCACCTCCACACCTGTTTCAGCATTGACAATCAATAGTGGCAGCCTCACCAGCATCAAGCTCCAAAACAGCGGTGCTTCCATTGCAAAAATTACAGCCCTGGGTTCACACCTTGACCTGGGCACGGAGATTGGAAATGCCAGCGGTAAAATAATTTTCTCCCTGGGCGGTTCCCAAAAAATGTGGATTCTGCCAAGCGGTGATGTAGGCATTGGAACCAATAACCCGGCTACGAGACTGACCATTAACGATGTGAATCCCATACTGCAGTTGCAGAACAACTCTGTTGATAAAGGCTATATTCAGATTGTGAATGATGATATAAAGATCGGAACCAACCTCACTAATGACCTGGGTAAGTTTATAGTAAGAACCAATGGGAGTGACCGGTTTATTGTGGATGCTGCCGGCAATGCCACATTAGGAACCAATACGTCAGGTGGCGGACTGGCATTTAATGGTGTTAGTTCGGGTTTTACGTTAAAAACAGGCGGGGTGAGCCAGGCATCATTTTGGGCCAATGGTAATAACGCTGAAATACTAAAAACAAATCCAAATGGACATCTGCGGATCAGGGCCAACGGTGACGGTATATGGATGTATTCCAATGGCCAGATCAGCATTGGCGGAGGCGGCAAGATAACCAACAATTATGTTGTATGCGTGGAAGGAAAACTAATAGCAAGCGAATTAACGGCCCTGGCTTCTGTAAGCTGGCCCGACTACGTATTTTCAGACAGTTACAAACTGATGGGATTACCGGAGTTGAAAAAATACATCGCGGAAAATAAACATCTTCCCAATATCCCTGCAGCAACAGAAATAGAAAAGAATGGCGTGCAATTAGGTGATATGAGTAAACGATTGATGGAAAAGGTGGAAGAGCTGACACTTTATATCCTGCAATTACAGGAACAGATTGACGCATTGAATAAGAAATGAGCTGAAAAATCTTTGCATAAAAATGATTATTTTTTAACCCTGTAAAACATCTAAACTAAAGCTGGTTGTACCTGCCATGTAAAATAATGACGGCGGTTCTCTTGCTGGCAGCAGTTAAACTGCCTGCTCAATCCCCGGCATTTTATCATTTGAGTACAGCCGAAGGATTAAGTGATAATTTTGTCAATACGGTTTGCCGCGACAAGAACGGTATTCTTTGGATCGGCACCTCGGAAGGCCTGAACAGTTTTGATGGCAATACCATCAGCACTTTTTATAAGAACGAATACCCCGAATTACCTGATAACAATATCCAGCAACTTATTTGCGACGCGCAGAATAACATTTGGATCCGTACTGTCAGCAACAGGGTAACCATGCTCGACGCAAACAGGAGATTTCATTCATTTACAATTGGGGATACAACGGATAAAACCCCTGCCGGAATCCTGTTCAGCACCAAAAGCAGGGGGCCGATCGTTTTAAAAGGTAATAAACATTTCATCCGGAAAGATTTGCAGCAAAATAAGTTTGAACTACTGCGTTGGGCTGCAG
>DASUMO010000494.1:0-12574 GCA_036277695.1 Chitinophagaceae bacterium | reverse complement strand
CTGGCAGCAGCATTGAACCAATTACTACAATCGGATTTTCAAAAACTGGTTGCTATCTTATACCGGGTCGATATCAGCGAATCGAAACTGAAATTCCTGTTGAAAGAAAATCCCGGTACTGATGCGGGGCTGATCATTGCGGACCTGGTCATCGAGCGGCAGTTACAGAAAATCAAATCCAAACAGCAATACCGCCACCCTGGTAACAACATTGACGATAATGAAAAATGGTGACTTATAAATGCTTTTATAGTAATTGAACAATGCTGGAGGACGAATTAAGCCACAGTCAAAAAAAATTCCGGAGAGATCCGGAATCGTTTATATAAAAAACTATTTCTATTTCTTCTGCTCAAACATCAACTCTTTCACTTTCTCTTTATCCTCTTTTTCTTTTTTCAGGTCGAACATCGTTCCAAACACATGGTCCCAGAGCGTGGAACTGACTCCATACCCATTGTGTTCATTTTTATAATGATGCAGGTGATGGTTTCGCCACAATGGTTTCATCCACTTAAAGGGCGGGTTCCAGGCATGTATCGCATAGTGCATGGATCCATACATCAGGTAACCGAGGATAAACCCGGGAAAGAACATGAATGTGTGCTGGCGCATCAGCAAATACATTAAACCAAACACAACCGATGCAATGATCAGGCTGGGCACCGGTGGCATGAACAGCCTTTGCCTGTCGCGCGGATAATGGTGATGATTGCCATGAAGCGTGTAAATAAACTTCCTGGTCTTTTCACTCTCCGCTACCATATGAAAAAGATAACGATGGGCAATGTATTCAAAAAGACTCCAGAAAAACATACCTCCCAGGAACATCAGGATAATCCTGCCTGTTGAAAAACCCAGGCTGTTACCGCTATAATATAACATGTAAACGATCACCGGCAGGTAAATACCCCAGATCACCAGCGGGTGCGTTTTGGTAAGCATTTCCAGGTAAGGGTTTTTAAAAAGCCGGGCCTGCCCCTTATTGTGAATTTTTTCGAATTCCATGCGGCAAAGATAGGCAGGAAAATGATGAATGAGAGTTGGAAACCAGGCTAATACTACTGATTTTAGTCAGTTCCGAGTAACTGGTCAACTCTTTGAAACTGATAGCCTTTAGACCGAAGATATTTTATTAACGCGGGCAGCTGCCGGTAAAATTTATCAGTTCGTTGGGGATCGGCTCCAATATGCAAAAGAAGCAGGAAACCGTTCAAACCCCTGGATTGTTCAAAAGAAGTGATGGAGTTAAAGATCTCTTTACTGGAACGATAATTCTTATCTCTTGGTGTCGTATAGTCTGCATGGCTGCGGGTACCTGTTGTATAATTAACCAGCTGCAGGCCCATTTCATTCGTCCAGTTGGCTATACTATCGTTATACCATTCATATGGCGGGAGAAAAAACCTGGATTGACTGGCTTTGATTCCATGTTCATGCATGGCTTTGAGATTGGCGAGCAGATCTGTCCTGAATTCATTTTTCGTAACCAGCAACTTGTCCCGCTTACTCCAGTCGCAATACAATAAATGCTGATCCGAATGAGGTCCAAGGTAATGCCCATTCTTTATTAATTGCCGGATAAGAGGCTTCAATGAAGGCTTATTATAGAAGCGGCCCGTAAAAAAGAAAGAGGCCTTTATTTTTTCCCCGGCTAAAAGCTTTGCAATAAAATTACCCCCATCAGCAAACTCATCACCTGTAAAAACTAACGCGATTCTTTTATGGGAACTATCCCCGCGCGTAATAGCCCCGTGACTATAAGAGAATTTGTTCCCGGATGACCCTTCAAAACTCCCCCCAACAGGTGTAGATTTAGAAGAAAGGGCTGGTCCTGCCTCTTTTTCTTTAGCCGCCAGCAAATAGACCAGGGAAGCCGTACCGTCCATAGTCGGTTCATTGGTGCTATAGTCACCATAATCATCATGGTAAACGGCCAGCTGGCTTTGAAACTCGCTGTATTCATCGGGATTGTATAATTTAATTCCGATAAGATTATTGTAAATGCTGCCATACACGGGTCCGTCCACCAGGCCCCCATCGATCGGGTAATTTTTCAAATGGGTAAACGCCGAATGCGGATCAACGGGTGTATCGCCTTCAGCCGGCAGACCATACACCATGCTGGTGCCCCAGGGATTGGCCCCGAATAACCAGTCAATGTTCGCCTGTTCCAGTTCGGAAAATGTTTTGTCACCGGTAAGTTCCCGGTACCAATGACATTGAATGGCAAAAGAAGTAGTGAGATTATTACTGCACCAGATAAAAGGAATGCCCCGGTAAAAAGCATTCTTCCTGGCCTTGCTCCAAACCCTTTCAATTCCCTCCTTGTAAAACCCGATAATCGTATCCGTATTATTCCAAAAATGATCGACGAATTCTTTGTAGTAACCTGCTTCCCTTACGGGGCCATTGCGTTTTTGTTTCAATTGCTTTGCCAGTTCATAATGCCCCAGGTTTATAAATGGATACCATTGGTAATGACTCGCGGTATCCTTACCGAACCAGGGAGTCCATTTTTCCTGTTTGGCATAATCAACAGCCTGTACCAGGTAATAGCCGTTGTCAGCAGCTCGCGGGGAATAAGGAAGCATTCTGTGAATAAGAGTAGCGGCCAATTCCATATCATCGGTCCAGTTTTCTTCCGCATAGATATAGGGCGCCTTCACCGACGCTGTTTGGGTTACCCCGGCTTTTTTTAATCCATACTGGTAAGCTGAAAAGGCTTTATCATAATATGATTTCCTTGAATCAGATTTTTTGAAAAGACTATCCGTCCGCACTAATATATGCGCCAGGGCAAAGGCACTGGCAAACTTCCCGGCGGTAGAACTTGTACCCTTAGTATTATTCATAAACTTTCCCCGTTGCTGGGGCTCACCGCTTACAAAATAGACGGGTCGTTCATAACCCCTTCCATACTGACTATCCATCTTTGGGATCCGCATGCTGATATGGTCCCGGTCATCCGCAATCTGGTTAAACATCCATTGGTCCCGGGGATGCATTTTCAATAACCAGTCCAGCCCCCACCGGGCCTCATCAAGTATATCGGGCAATCCATTTTTTCCATCGAGGCCATTGGCCAGTTTTTTATCGCTGAATACGGTTGGGAAATCGCGGTAGGCTGCCAACAGATGGTAAGTAGCATTGGCTGAGGTGGTGGAATACTGCAAATAATCACTGGCATCATGCCAACCTCCTACGACATCCACGCGGGTGCTGTCTTCTATGCCGGCAGCTTTTCCATATAATACATAGCCATCGCGGGTATGGCAACTATCGTTGAGATAAGGATTGAAGCCGGTTCGCTGCTGTCGCATATAACGCAGGCAGAAATCTGCGCTTCCTTTATATACATCATCGGCAATCCTGAATTCGGGTGAACGTGCCGGGCCGGCCTGAATATAATATTGCCCCGGTGTATTGAATGAACTGAAATTAAGCCGGTAAGTTTGAGCAAAGGGACCATAATCACCGAAGGCTGGACCCGCCCTTCCTTGCCGGACAATTTTTTTGCTAACAGCATCCACCAATTGCCAGGTCTCCAGTTTCATTTCATTTTTACTGCACCACACTGCTACTTTGATGCCTTTAGTTGTATAACCCAATTGGTTGATACGGATCCAGGTATTCGGCTGGGGGTTTTGCGCCAACAAAAGGAATGGGCACCATAAAACAATAATCGACAGGAAACGCATGCTAAATACTTTTTGAAACAATCCCTGAAAAGGTAAAAAACTTTCGGCAGACAGGCTTTCAACATTCATGCGGTTTTTTGCCGGTAAACTGCAGGAAATGATGTTGCCTTTCTGCTTACCTTAAAGCTAGAATTGTTAAGATGCCTGTCATTGCTTTTGATCTTGGAGGTACCAAACTTTCCACTGCTTTATTCAGTGATGAAGGGCAAATTTTATTCCTCACCAGTTACAACCTGGACAAGCGGGCGGGAAAAGAAGTAGGAGAATTGATCATCCGGCAGGCCGGGCAGACTTTACAAATAGCGAGGGAAAAAAATTTGACAGTATCCGCAATTGGCATCGGGATACCTGGTATCGCGCATGCTCAAACAGGAACAGTTTGGGCGCCGAATATTCCCGGCTGGGACGATTATCCACTGCGAAAAGAGCTGGAAGATCATTTTAGAAATAATAAGATAAGTATAAGGATAGAAAGTGATCGTGCCTGTTATATACTGGGGGAACAATGGAAAGGAAATGCTGCAAATTGCCGGGATGCCATTTTTCTTTCCGTTGGAACGGGGATTGGCGCAGGCATACTGGTCAACGGGCAAATTCTCCGGGGAGCTCATGATATTGGAGGTGCTATCGGGTGGCTCGCATTGGATAATCATTATCATGATAAGTACAGGGCCTGTGGTTGTTTCGAATACAATGCATCAGGACAGGGTTTAGGATTTATAGCGTCAGCTTTGCTCAATACAGGAAATTTTAAAGAAAGTATATTGGCCAGGAATCAGCAGCCGCTTTCTTCCCGTGAAATTTTTACAGCCTACCATAGCAATGATCCCCTAGCCGTAGAAGTAATTAATAACGCTATTGCTTATTGGGGAAAGGCAGTTGCCAACCTGGTTAGCTTGTTTAACCCGGAAAAGATCATTTTTGGCGGGGGTGTTTTTGGACCTGCCCTGGCATTCCTGGACAGGATTTATGCGGAAGCGATAAAATGGGCCCAGCCTATCAGTATCCGCCAGGTTCAACTTGAAGGTTCGGCGCTGGGACATGAAGCGGGTCTGTATGGTGCCGGCTGGCTGGCATTAAATGAATAATTTCACTACTATCATGTATAAACGTAACCAGGTTTTCGCGGCTGCCTGCCTGGGACTCTTGCTGTTCGGTATGACGCTGATCACCCTGGGTTCTATCTTGCCTATTCTTTCCGATAAATTTGGGAATGATGGATTTAGTGCGGCAGTCGCCGTTTCACTTCTCCCTCTCGGTATCCTGGCGGGTTCCCTGGTATTTGGTCCCATCGTAGACCGCTATGGCTACAAACTACTACTTGCGGCAAGCATCCTGGTTTCCGCCCTTGCCATGGCAGGCATTGCCCTTACCTATAATTTGCTTCTATTATATACCTGCATCTTTTTTATAGGATTGGGCGGCGGTATTATCAACGGCGGAACAAGTGCCCTGGTAGCCGATATCAGCGAAGCGAACAAAGGCGCGAATCTCAGCATACTGGGAGTTTTTTTTGGCATTGGAGCACTGGGCATGCCTCTTTTATTGGGACTCCTGTCCAGGCAATTTGATTACAGGCAGATACTCCTGGCTGTAGGCATTTTTATGTTTTTGACTGTGGCTTATTTTCTTTTTATCAAATTCCCCGCCCCTAAGCAGGCACAGGGCTTTCCGGTTAAGGAAGGAGTGAAACTGCTGAAAGAACCCGTATTATTATTATCGGCATTCTTCCTTTTTTTTCAAAGCGGGCTGGAATCACTGGTGAACAACTGGACCACTTCCTTTTTCCAGGACCAAATCAAAACATCGGATGAAGATGCCTTATATGCACTGTCCTTTTCATTATTGGGCTTAACACTGGCCAGGATTCTGCTTGGTGGGCTTCTTAAAAAGTTTTCGCCTTTGGGGGTTCTGCTGGTTTCTCTGCTCCTGGTCGGACTTGGTGGTTTATTGCTGTTATTTGCCAATACTTATTCTTTTGCATTTGCTGCTTTAGTTGTTTGCGGTATCGGTATTGCAGCCGGATTCCCGGTTATACTGGGATATATTGGCCAGCTTTATGCCAGTCTTTCAGGTACGGCATTCAGTATTGCCTTTGTCATTGCACTCGGGGGGAATATGATCATTAATTATATTTTTGGACGGATCGCAGCACAGGCAGGTACGCAATATTTACCCATCGCCATACTGGCCTGTATCCTGTGCATGATCGCCTTATTATTTTTTATCCAACAAAAGATAACTGTCCGGCCCAACCTTATTCATCCTAATGTTTAAAATTATTCCAGCATGTCTTTAGCAAAACATTGGCTTCGGGAAGCCCGGTCCATTATGGATAGGATCGAGGAAACCCAAATGCAAAACATTCAACAAGCCGCCGTTTTGATGGCGGATACAATTGAAGCCGGCCGCTGGGTGCATAGTTTCGGTTGCGGCCATGCCACGCTCCCCATTGAAGAAATGTATCCCCGTATCGGGGGTTTTGTAGGCTTTCACCCCATGATTGAATTGCCCCTGAGTTTTTTTACCAATATCGTGGGTGGAATGAGTGTCCACAATTTTGTGTTCCTGGAAAGGGTGGAAGGCTATGGCACTGAAATCATGAAAGGTTATACGTTCGACAAAAGGGATTGCATGTGGTTATTTTCCCATACTGGGATCAATGCGGTAAATATCGATGTGGCCATCGAAGCCAGGAAACTGGGAATGAAAGTTATTGTATTCGGCTCGGCCAAAGAAGCCGGGGGAAAACCCACCAGGCATAGCAGTGGTAAAAACATTTTCCAGCTGGCCGATATCGTGGTGGACACCTGCGTACCGATACAGGATGCCCTTGTGCCCCTGAAAAATCATGTGGACAATGTAGGACCTGTGTCTACTCTTGCCTTTGTTACTGCTGTTTGGATGACGATCACAACCGTAGCGGAAATCCTCGAGAGCCGTGGTGTCAAACTCTATATTCATCCTTCACATAATGTACCCGGCGATACGACCGCCAAAGAAAGGCTTACCGAAGCTTTGACAGAATATAAAAATCGGATTGCGGGAGTTTAAACAGCTAAGGACGGAGACCTATCTTTGCCGCAAATTGGAATTGGCTTATGAAACTGGTATCCTACCTGAAAGAAGAAAGGGAACAACTGGGTGTATTAATCCAGGATATGATCTATGATATGGAAGTGCTGCATCCTGACCTGCCCAATAGCATGAACATGTTCCTGACCTATTGGGAAGATGCTTTTCCGATTGCACAGGCAGGGGAGTTATTATTAAAAGAAGGTACCCGGACAAGTAATAAAGGAATTTCTGTCCGGGATGTGCAATTATTAGCACCGGTTCCTTTTCCCAGCAGTTGCCGGGATGGTTATGCATTCCGACAGCACGTGGAAGCAGCCCGCCGCAACAGGAAAGCGGAGATGATCCCGGAATTTGATCAATACCCGATTTTTTATTTTACCAACCATCATAGCATACAGGGACCGGGCGAAATCCGTTGCATGCCCGATCATTTTGAAAAACTGGATTTCGAGTTGGAAGCGGCCATTGTTATTTGCAAACATGGACGGAATATCCCCGCCGAACTCGCAGATGAATATATTGGTGGATTGATGATCATGAATGACCTGAGTGCTCGCCGTCTTCAAATGGAAGAAATGCTGCTAAACCTGGGACCGGCGAAAGGAAAAGATTTTTCCACGATCACTGGCCCCTGGCTGGTTACACTGGACGAACTGCAATCTTTCGAGATACCGCCCAAAGAGAATCATGTTGGTAAATCCTGGAACCTGGTTATGAAATGTTTGGTCAATGGAAAACAGGTAAGTGAAGGTAACCTGGGCGATATGGACTGGACTTTTGCCGAGATCATTGAACGAGCTTCTTATGGCGTGGATCTTTATCCCGGCGATGTGATTGGCAGTGGCACGGTGGGTACAGGTTGTTTTTTAGAATTGAACGGGACAGCCAAACTCCATGATCCCCATTATGTGGAACAATGGCTGCAACCCGGTGATGAAGTGGAAATGGAAATCGATGGGTTGGGGACTTTAAAGAATACCATACAGGCGGAAGAAACAGATTGGAGTATTTTGAAGAAGAAAAAGCTGTGAGCTGCGAGCTATGAGCTTAAAAAAGGCTGCCCGGTTGCGTTGATTGAATATCTACATGCACATGAGAAAATTCAATATGATTTGCAGCCGCAGCAGCCTTTTTATCGTGTGTGATCAAATGACCGTTTTACTGGTCCTTTTAGCTGTGGCAGCTCCTTTATTGGTGACTTTTCCCAACATATTATCTTTTACTTTCAGCTCTTTCTCGGCATTGACTTCCGCCCCGCCGACACCGTTATTGTCAATATCCATTTTCTGAACTACAAAACTGGCAGCCTGTATACTGCCCACGCTGTTACTTTTTATAATAGCGCTTTCTGCTTTACCATTCAGCTTAATATTGCCCACACTTTTATTCTCCACGTTCAGTGTTTGTGCGGTCAGTTTCAGATCCACGTTACCCACGCTTTTATTATGCAGCTTCAGGTCGTCAAAACTTAAATTCTGTTCAGAAGAAACATCTCCCACCGTTTTCAGGTTCATTGATTTCAATTTTTTGAAAGTCACATACAACTTCACTTTTTTCTTGCTGTTGAAACTGGATTCTTTCTTCATACTGATCTGGAGTTTGGAACCCTCATTCTTGACCTCGAAAAGATCCTGGAGATTATCATCGGCCTCGATCTTCACGGCTTCTTTGCTTCCCTGTGTTAACAACACGCTGAATACACCGCTGATGTCGAGTTCGTCGAATGACTGTACAGCAATATCCCGGGTAATGATATTTCCGCTTCCTTCAATCCGCTTCTTATCTTTTTGATGGGTTTCCTGTGCCTGTATCAAACCGCCAAAGGAAAATAGGGCAAGGGCTACAATAACTAAATTCTTTCTCATGACTAAGTTGGTTAAATGAAAAATGAGTTTAAACGAAATCTTTCGTAGAACGAAATTCCCGGGATTCTGTTACACCTCCTTATTAATTCTTGATGAATGGCAATTAAAGCGGGCCGGTGGTTAAAGCCAGTGACGATGGATTTTTGCAGATATTTGCCTCTCTCCAATCAAGTAGTATGATTTTAGACCTGGCCAGCCTGAAGACCCCTGAAAAACAATATTACCTCCAGCATGTAATAGCCCCGCGACCGGTATGCTTCGCTTCTACCATAGATAAAGAAGGCCGGGTTAATCTCAGCCCCTTTAGTTTTTTTAACCTGTTTTCTTCCAATCCGCCCATCGTTGTTTTTTCTCCGGCCCGCCGGGTAAGGGATAATACCACAAAACATACCCTGCAAAATATCCTGGAAGTGCCCGAAGTAGTGATCAATATAGTTACCTACGATATGGTTCAGCAAACCTCGCTGGCCAGTTGCGAATATCCCAAAGGAACCAATGAATTCATGAAAGCGGGTTTTACCCAGGAACCGGCCACACTTATCAAACCCCCGATGGTTAAAGAAAGTAAATTGAAAATGGAATGCAGGGTGATTGAAGTAAAACCACTGGGCATGGAGGGCGGTGCGGGGAACCTGGTGATCTGTGAAGTGATGCGGCTGCATATTGATGATTCATTGCTGGATGAAAATAAAAAAATGGACCAGCGAAAAATCAATCATATTGCCCGCCTCGGTGGAGATTGGTATTGTGTAGTCAATGAACAAAATCTGTTCCGGGTGGCAAAACCCAATACAGAATTAGGTATTGGCGTAGATGCTTTACCTGCCGCAATCCGTAACAGCCAATTACTCACCGGAAATCATTTAGGACAGCTGGCCAATGTGAACGAAATGCCCGTGATTGATCCGGGATTTGATGATGCCCACCTTAAACAGATCATTCAATATTATAGTGTGAACCCGGAAGAAATGGAAAAAGAGCTGCAGTTATATGCCCGTGACTTATTGGATAAAGGCAGGGTAAAAGAAGCCTGGCAGGTATTACTCGCTGCTAACTGATTCCCGAAGATTGACCGTGCTTTCTACCTTATACATGGAATAATCGAGCAGCTGCCGGGCCTGTTCCAGCCGGATGAAAGGAATATGAATCACTCCACCGGCCGTATACAATAAGACGGAAGCCAGGGATCTTTTACGCTGATAAATACTTTGCCTGATTTTTACTGACTGGATTTTTTGCCAGCGAAGAAGACTTTCTTCGCGTCCGAAAATCGCTTCGTGAACCTGAAGGACTTCCTTATGAATAAATAAACGGAAATTCTTTTTATATAACCAGGACGCAAGTGCCCGGTAAGGTATCAATAAGAATATCCAGGCTGCTTGCAGGCCAATAATAAAATATCCAAAACCCGCTATAATTAAGGCAGGCAGGAGTCCGGCCATGATCACCCGCCGGTAAATATAACCCGGCTGCACCCGGATAGCAGGTGAATCCGTTGATAATTCCGGGTGGTAGTCAGTCAGCAATTCCGGTAACAGTTCCTTCCGGGTCACCGGGATTTTTATCTCCCATTTTCGTTTGGTTTCCGTGGTGCCGATTGAATGAAATTGCAGGAGATAGTAAGGAATATGCTGCCGGATCCAGTTTGCCTTCCAGCTGATATATTGTACTTTATTGAAGGGCACCAGTTTTTCCCTGATATTTACAAGTCCGCTCTGTATCCTGAATGCTTTACTGGTCTTACTGATACGGAAATTACCATAGCGGAGGATGATCCTGGCGAATGAAACAATGATAGAAACCACCAGCCCGGTTACAATTAATAGTAAAACGGCAGCCCCGGAATCCGAGGATGCCAGTTCACTTATCCATTCCACCGGGCCTTCCAATTGTTTTCCAATAATGGTTTCAAGGTCATCCATCACCGACAATCCAAATGCCAGCAGGATAAAAAATGCCTCGAGATGATTGGCGGATAAACCCAGCCTAAACAGATCGTAGGATTCGATGCGAAAAAAAGGCGGCTGCGAACGAGCTGTCAGTGGAGCTAAGGCAGGTTCTGATCCCAATGAGCTTCCTGTTTCCAGTATATGATTCCTTAGTGCTTCCGCGCTATGCATATGCATGGTAATCTTCACTTCTGCATTTTTGGATCCCGGTGAATCAAAGGAAACCTGTGAAAGACGAAGCAGGCGGTGCAGCCAGTCCTGGTCAATATGCACAGCCTGGATTTTTTCCAGTGGCAATGCCAGGTTACGGCGGGTAAAAAATCCTTTTCGCACCAGCAACTCATTTGCGCGGATACTAAAGCGGAAAAACCAGTATTCCAGTAACGATAAAATAAGGGTAAGCGCCGATATTATAATTATAAATATCTCCCGGTTTCCACTCTCATTTTTTTTGGCATTGAATATCCATACCAGCAACAGGGGCCATAGAAGTTTTATCAGGGTAATGATTACTTTTTGCAATACAACCAATATGGCCTCGACCGGCTGCCGCCTCGATACCGACCAATCATAGACTCTGTTCATGCCCGCCGGTTTTTTGAATGATCCATTCCCTTAAGCTTGTTGCGATCGGCTCGGGCAGGCCCGGTATTTTCATATCAGCTTCGTTCCCGCCGGCTGTAAAAACCGATAAGCTGGATAACCCGTATTTCCTTTCCAGTATACCGGCATCGACACTGCAATGCTGGATCCGGTTAAAAGGGCAAACCCGGACGGACTGCAGCAACCAGCCTGTGCGGTAAAAAATATCATGTTCGCGCAAGGCATAGGCTTTAAATGTAAAAGAGCGTGCGACCACAACCCAATTGAGCAGGGCCAGCAGCACTAAGCCGCCAGCGATCAGTGAGATCCATTTGATATCCTGTAAACTGGTTGAGAAAAATACCAGTAGCGCTGCGGCTATCAATACCAGGGCCCAGGTGATCAGCCATTGTCTCCACAAAACTTTACGATAACGGGGATCTATGGGTTGCCATTGAATTTCTTCCGCACGGGGAAGCTGGTCAAGGGCAATACCGGCATTTTTGAACTCCATGCTTCAAAAATAGAGAATGGGAGGATGAAAAATGGAAAATAGGCAAACAGGACATCGCCGTGTAAACAATGTTAAGCCGTGGGATCAACGAAAGTTTTACCCCCGAAAAATCCTCATTGCTATTCAATTCTTTATTTTCCGCCAAACACCTTTTTTAATAGATCGGTTGTACGGGCCAGGGGGTTAGCCCGGATATTCGCCTCTTCTTTGGCAACCTGGTCAAACAAGGCATCCACAGCTTTGGTTACCACGTAGGAGGTAAGATCAGGGTTCAGCTTTTTGAATGTTGTGGGAAATTTGTTATAGGTATTTACAATATCGCCATAGTATTTAGTGGCATCGGTTTTATCAAGCGAGGTTTTAACGGAAGGTGTAAACGCCTCTACCAGCTTCGAAGTTGTTTTTTGTTTAAAATACTGCGTAGCTGCGTCTTTGTTTCCTCTTACAATATTCAAGGCATCCGTGATGGTCATTTCTTTGATCGCGTCCACGAATATGGGCCTGGCAAAAGCAACGGCATCTTCGGCACCCCTGTTAATGGCCAGGATGGCTTTATCTACCTGGGCGCCCATGCCTGCTTTTCGTAAAGTGTTTTCAATTTTCACGGCATCCGGGGGCAGGAACATTTTGTAAACTTCACTGCCAAAAAAACCATCCGTTTTGTTGAGGTTGAGTACGGCATTGGTTACACCCTGTGTCAATGCCTCTTTGATTCCCATGCCTGCCTCTTCCGAGCTAAGCGAAGAACTGCTTTTGGAAAGTATTTTGGGCAATTTGATCTGGGACAGGGCAGTAAGCGAGAATCCCAGCAAAAAGGCTACGGACAAGACAAGCAATTTTTTCATCAGGAAGATTTTAATTGAATCGCAAATTAACATGGGAGGC
>DASUMO010000493.1:0-4009 GCA_036277695.1 Chitinophagaceae bacterium | reverse complement strand
CTGAAGATTAACTGAAGAATAAACCGGGACTTCACTTTATTTTCTGGTCCACTAAAATCATCGATAAGAAATCGCTAAGAAAGACTCCCTCTTTACACGTTCCCGGACAATACTGGCTTCTAGCGGCGAGCCCTGCCTTCCGGCAGGCAGGTTCGAGCTTTCAAATTTGACTTTTTCATTTTGAATTTGAAGCATTTAATAGTAAAAAAACTTCGAACTATTTCAATTCCATCTCAAGAATTGGAAAAGGCCTTCCCATGCTATCCAGTTCATTTCTCCGGGTAATGACAAAACCCATACGCTCATAAAAACCCAGGGCCCGCGGATTTTGCTCATTCACATCTACTTTACGGATTTGAAGCTGGTTGATGGCGTACCGGGTTAACAAACTGCCGATATTTATACCTTGCATATCGGGCCGGATAAATAACATTTCAATTTTGTCCTCTCCTGTTCCCAGGAAGCCCGCAATATTTCCTTGTTTATCCTTTACGACTACAATTCTTACATGTGGAAAAATGGATGGCAGCAGGGATTTGATTTCCTGGAGGTAATCTTCGGGCAAAAAATCATGCGAGGCCCTGACGGAAGCTTCCCAGACCTTTATTAGTGCGGGATAGTCCGATTCGGTTGCAGGAATGATATTGGCATTCATGATTGAGAATTGATCGTGTGACTATAGTTATGGGGACTGAGCTATTTCATCAGCTCGTTCAAAATTTCACCAGTTGTTTGATTTTACGGGTCACCTGTACGAGATTCAGGTATTTAAAATTTAGAAAATCATATTGCCGTATCAGCAATAACGTAATAGCTGGTTCTTTGGCAGCAATGGCATTATTAAAACAGGCCAATGCCTTTTCCCGGGCGCCGGCTTTGGCATAGGCCAGCCCCATCCATAAAGGAGAGATATAATCACCCGATTTTTGTTGCTTGTGGAAATATTCTTCAACCTCTGCCAGTAATATTGAATTATTACCATCCCGATAAAACTGGATCAATCCCTGGTTGCCTGCTCTCACGGCAGCAGCGATCGCTTCCACCTGGTTTCCACAATGCCAGTATAATCTTGAAAGTTCTGAATACCTGGATTTACGCAGGTTGGTATCGTGTGCGGCCTTCTCAATTAAATGTTTTTGCAGGGTGATCGCCTCTTCCTGCCGGTTGCTGTTCACCAGGGCATTGATCTTATTCTGCAATAAATAATCCCAAAGTGGGTTCACTTCATTGCCCTTATCATAAGTCGCAGCCGCTTCATCACGTTCATCTTTTGCTTCCAGGAGGATGGCCAGCCACAGATAAACATTCGACTGATTGGGATTGAGCCGGATGGCTTTGCGATAAGTGAGTTCGGCGGATTTCCAATCGAAAGTTTGGTGATACCAATATCCCAGGGAAGCATAAATTTCACCCGAGGATGGATCAAGGGCCAGGGCTGTATCAATATGTTTTTTAGCTAGGGGCAACATGATGCCCGGCTCATCATATCCCCGGTAGGAAGAAAGAAGATAGGTATCAGCCAGTCCGGAATAAGCATTGGCAAAACTTTTATCTACCTGTACCGCTTGTTGAAAAAGATCCCTGGCCAGTAAAACATCTGTTTTATTTCTTTTCTCCACTAAAAACCTTCCTCTTAGGTAATAATCATATGCCTGCAGGTTGGCTGTAGGTGTTGATTCAAGACTCTGCGCTTCATTTTTCGACATGCGGGTATTCAGCACCGATGCGATTGACATGGCCACTTCCCTTTGTATGGAAAAAATATCGGTGGCCGGCCGGTCATAGGAATCAGCCCAAAGATGTTCATCCGTAGCCGCATTGATCAGCTGGGCCGTGATCCTAACCTGGTCACTCGAACGCTGTACACTGCCTTCGAGAATGGTGGATACACCCAATTCACTCCCGATTTCCCGTATAGTCCGGGGATTTTTCTTGTATTGCATGACCGAAGTGCGGGAGATAACCTTCAGTGCCTTGATCTTTGAAAGCTGTGTGATAATATCTTCCGTGAGTCCGTCACTGAAATATTCCTGCTCCGGGTCGCTGCTCATATTCGAAAAAGGCAGAACGGCAATGCTATTTGCGGGGGCGCTGTTTTTCACCGGGGCCTTACGAACTGGCTGGGCTGCACTAAGTGCCTGGCTGTTTTCAGTCAGCACCTCGTAAATCCGGACGGGGTCTTTTACATTTTTCAACGCTTCCTCTTTCACAAATACCGCATCCATCTCTTTTTTATTGGCTATATTCCGGTACACGATTTCCGACACATAAATACCACCGGGGGGAGCCTGTGCCTGTATACGGGCGGCAATATTCACTACATCCCCAAATACATTGCCTTTTTGCAGCAGCACATCCCCCATATGAATGCCGATCCGGACAGGAACTTTTGGGGATTCCTGCAGGTAATCCTGTATCAGTTTGGCAAACTCTACCGCATCTGTCGAACTTTGGAAAAGCAATAAGGAGCCATCCCCATAATACTGGATGATCTTACCATTGAGTTCGGAAGCCATTTCCTCCAGGATTTCCCGGAAACGGTTTACTTTTTCCACCGCAGCATCCTCATCCTCCTGCATCATGGCGGTATACCCGACAATGTCGGCAAATAGGATAGCGGCTAGCTGGTGCGCATGTTCAGCCATTTGGTAGTTGAAATTGGGCTGGTAAGGTAACGAAAAATGAGCTGTTCCGGGCAGACCCTGCTCATATTAAACCATTAGTGAATACAGGTTGGTGCCACCGTTATGAAAGTAAAGGGATATTCTCCGGTTGGATTACTTATGAAACAAGGATACTCTTAAAACTCAATAAATTTCAGTTTTTGCCCGCCTACAGAAGCCTCATACATCAAACCTCCCTTGGCCTGGGTGAAGATCATTATGCCATCGGCGTATTTAGCATTGGCCGAAGCACCCGCGGTTGCTGCTACGGCAGAAGCCTGGGCAGAAAACTCGATATTATTCTCTTTGAAACGGTCCATTGCTTCGGCAGACTCAAAAAATATCACCTCCCGGTAGGCCTGTCCCCCAAATTGAAAACCTACAGTTACCTGTGTGAGTTTCGCCATACCGATCAGTTTCCCATTTTCATAGGCTGCCCCGTTACCTGCCGCGCCCCCTACTCCAATACCACCTTTTCCCACATTGGGGAAAATGACATAACCGTAGGCATTGTCAAATAAATTTTTCATCAGCCCATCTACCCTGATGAATTCAGCTTTGGCCACTTTGGTATCAGCGATTACTTTCCTGTCCTTTGAGTTTTGTGCCTGCCCGGTTACACTAATCAATGCAGTCATTACCAGGAGGGAACCAATTAAAACCTTTCTGTAAGTTGTCATATATATCATTTAGTTGCCAATTTACAATTTTTATGCCGCGTCTACCTTCAGTGAAGAAGACGTCAATATTATTTTCTTGTTAAATAAGCATTGGGAATATTCTGGGGATGGTAGTCGATACCATAGCGTTGTTTCAACAAACGCGATACGATCCTTGCGATCGTTTTTTCATCGCGGTGCATTTGTGGCAAGAGACCCATCATGGCATAACTGATCGGGTTCACGGCGGGCACCAGTGTTTCCCATTCATAGCCTTTACCCCAAACCAGGCCAGGCACCGTGATGGAAAGATCAGCCGAATGCGATAACAATAAATCCATCATGCCGGACGATTGATTCGAATTTTGATTGACCGTGTGAAAGATGGGCGTTTGACCTCCGAAACCATCTTCGTCCACCCCCGCTGTGAAATTGACATCTGCGCCATATTTCAACAATGCTTCTGCACAGGCCACCAGGTTGAATTCGGCACAAATATGCAAAAGTGAAGCCTCTTCAATCGGCGTATAGGCAGCCCGAAAAGAATAACGCCTGCTGATGCGATCGGGATCTTCATGCAGGTATTGTTCAAGCAAGGCCGCATCGTTTGTCAGCACAGCCAGTAAAGCAGGATCGTCAATTTCCAAACCATGATTCAGAAAGGTTTTTACACAATCGCTGAAACGG
>DASUMO010000492.1:0-15297 GCA_036277695.1 Chitinophagaceae bacterium | reverse complement strand
TAATTACCCGGAACTCTATTCTTTTACCGGTCATATTCATCCCGGCATCACCGTAAGTGGTATGGGGCGCCAAAGCCTGCATTTTCCCTGTTTTTATTTTACAGAACAATACTGCGTGTTGCCAGCCTTTAGCCGCTTCACCGGTACTTATAGCATACGACCCGCCGAACACGAGCATGCTTTCGCGATCGTGAATGATACGATCATGAAAATGGTTTGAAAAAGGCAGGGCTGATCATCGCTTTTTCCGGAGTTTGTTATAATCGATAAAATAGATAAACCGCACGGTCACTTCGTTGCCATGGCGAAGGTTGAAGGTTTCGCGGAAATTGGAGAAATATTTTTTAAAGCCCCCGTTCACTTCATCAAATTCACTCAGTGCATTTTTATAACCCAGGATCAGGCGGCTGCCCAGTCGGAAATCCCAGGTAAAGAAAGCATCCACGTTGAAGATATTGACATTGGCATCCTGGTCGGGAGCCGGAAGGCTGGGATCCCTTGGGATTTCCCGGCCCTTTGCATTTACATAGGCAAACCGGTTATAGGGAACATAACTCCAGTAATGACGGGCCCGAAGCGTAAGATTGATCCGCGGGGTGAAATTATAAATACCCGAAAGTATAGAGGTAATATCCTTGAAATCCACGAAGCCGATGATCGGCTCGCCGCTGGCTTCTGCACCAGCGTATACGATATAATCGGTTTCCGCTTCGTTACGATTGGACAGTTCCAGGGTCAGCTTATTGCTGAACCGGTAGCGCAATCCCAGTTCCAGGATATGATAACGTTTATTGGGTGTATTAAAGAAAGTTCCCAGCAGTCCGTCATAACTGAAGAATAATTTTTTGCGGCTGTCGGTGCTGCCTTCCAGTTGAGCATAACCCCAGGCTGGCCGCCGGGCATAATGGGTAAATGGGGCACCCAGTAAGAAATAATCGTGCTGGTCGGGCAGGTAACCCAGTGAAAAATTGACATCCCAGAAATTCTTAAAGAGCCAGAACCCGCTGGCCGCGACCCGGGCGATATTGAATACATCAGGCTTGTATAAGCGGTTATAGATGGCTGTAAGGCTGTAATTATAGTTAAGAAAATTTTTAGTGGGGGTGAACTGGTTATAACTGATCGCACCGCTATAGGTTACTTCATTGGGCGTTAATAAAAACCCAAGGTCACGGGGATTGTAACGTTCTGATTTTATGAGCCATTGCCCATAGTATTGAATGCGCCCGCTCACTTTTCCGAATCGCAATGAACTATTGAAGCCATCTGAAGGCGCTGCGGAAATGATCTTACTGTAACGGCCCGTCCCCTTGAGATTATAAGTGTTCGATTTGTCAAAGAAACTAAAATCCACTGCCGTCACATTTGCATCGCGGCTGCTGCCATTGCGCAGCACATTGGTATTGGTAAGTGTAACATAACTCCGGCCTTTGAGCGCCTGGTCCAGCACAATAATATTATAGTTGGCAAGGGGTTCTGTTTCGTATTTGGTACGGATGCCCGTGATGCGATTCTCCAACTCAGCCCGCATCGGCGCGGTAACCGCGTTGAAAATGCCTATGCCCAGTTTCCTTTTGGTGCGTCCTGAAAATTTGATCGCATTATACAACTGGGTGGTGGCCGGATTCTTTATGATCCGCAGGTTGGGATCACTCTCTGCCATGTCCAGGATACCCATATATCCTACCGGTACAGCTCCCACCCTCCGTGAATAAAATAAACCGGCCTTATTGAATAGCTCGGTACCTTCTGTAAAAAAAGGGCGGTTCTCCTGGAACCTCACCTCGTAAGGCGTAAGATTATTGATCACATTATCGGAAATAACCTGGCCAAAATCGGGAATCAGCGTTACATCCAATGTAAAACTTTCATTGATCCCATATTTTACATCCATGCCTCCATTTCTAAGCCATTCGGTGATGTAGCCGTTTTTTTGAGGAATATGGCGAACACCCGTGGATACATAAGGCGAAAAACTAAGGCGTAAAGGTGGAAGTATATCTCTTAATTGAGTAAGCGTTCCAAACTGGTTCACAAAACCATTTACATTCGGATCTACGGGACTCCAGAAACTGGATTCATTGTTGCGACGCACAAAGCGGAGCAACTGAAGACCCCAATCCTGTACAGGTTTACGCGCAAAACGCAAGGATATATACGGTATTTTCATTTCCACCACCCAACCCTGGCTGGTAATAGTGGTTTTACTTTCCCATACAGCGTCCCAGGTCTTGTCACCATAATCTCCGTCATCAGTTTCCAGGTTGGGACTTAACCTCGCATCGGTTTGCACGTTAGCTGAAGTAACCAGGAACTGGAATCCATTCTGGTGATCATGATAAGTATCAAAGAAAACCGAAAAATAATCTACATCGGATCGTTGCTCCTCGTCGCGGGCAGTTAATTGTTTACGGATCAGTGCCGGATCATCATGTAATAGTGCTCCTACATAGATAGCCGAATTATCATAAATCAGCTTTACTTCAGTACGTTGAGTGGCGGGTGAACCCCAGGAAGGAAAGTTTTGAACAAAATCGACAAGGGGAGGAATTGCAGCCCATGCTGCATCGTCCAGGATCCCGTCTATCCGGGGAGCCTGGCTGGTCTTGATGGCTTCAATCTTCTTTTCTTGTGCGTGTAAAGACCCATACAGCATTAACAGGGTAAAACAGATATACCTTCTCAGCAGCATGTCGTTTGATTCGCTCAACAAATATAGCGGTCAGATTCCATGAGAGGAAGGGCTGCTGAAAATATATTTCCCTGAAAACTCCTTCTAACTCATTCTAATTCATTCTCTTTTTAAGGGTAGTCACCTGGTCTTGCAGGTCCGAAACAATATTGGCCAACTGCCCCATATCCCATTTTTGTTGGGCACTTGTTCGGGAGATCACGACCTGGGCCTGCCACATTTCCAGAACATCTTCTGTATTCACTGTATAAGGATGGTAAACTGGATTATCGCTGACCAGGGTGAGTTTGTTTTTTGCCCGGCCATTTTTTTGAATGCGTTTGTAAACAATCCCTTCATGACGGGAAACTACGATACAGGGCGTATCATTTTTCACATCTTCCACGCTTTCCACTTTTTCACCTACAATAACGGAACCACTGGGTGTGGGCAGCATGGAATCCCCAATAATTTCAAAAGCCCTGTAATTACCACCGGTAAGCATAGGAAGAGTAAACGTGTTGAGTTCGTCCACGAATTCCGGATCGGCATATCCAGCCAGGTAACCCGCAGCTGCTTTTACCGGTACAAAGGGAATATCAGGACGGCCGGCGGCCAGTTTCATGGCCCGGCGCTTAGCCAGGTAATTTGATTTGTTATCGCTGAGATCCTTTCGCAATATCTCATCCATGGTCAGTTTGAAAATATCACAAACTGTTTCCAGCACATCGATGCGCGGTTCGGCCCTCTCCTCTTCATAGGCGCCCAATAAAGAACGCTTGATCCGGAGTTTCTGGGCAAATTCTTCCTGGGTCCAGCCCCTTAGTTTTCGCAGGTATTTCAAATTTTGATTGGAGACTGCCATACTTAACTAATTTAGTTAGCTGCAAAATACTAATAATATTAGATTTTAAAAAATTTCAGGGGCTTCTTTTTTCACCACTACTTGTTTGAATAAAATAATAAGATTCGTATAGACGATTATTTACAACCATAATGCGGTTTGGCAAAAACCGAAAAATCAAACACTTTTGCCCCATGGTTACGAAGAAGAAGAAAACTGCTCCTAAGAAAAAATCTGCCTCCCGTTCCAAAACTGCTGCCGTTACAAGCAAAAAGCCCGTCATACTGATCACCAATGACGATGGCATAACTGCCCCGGGTATCATGAACCTGGTGGAATCCGTAAAAGACCTGGGCAAAATCATTGTTGTGGCACCCGATAAACCGCAATCGGGAATGGGGCATGCCATCACCATCGGTCAACCCTTACGCCTGCATAAGGTCAACGTTTTTGAGGGAATTGAATCTTATTCCTGTACGGGCACCCCCGTGGATTGTGTAAAGTTGGCGGTTGACAAGGTCCTTCACCGCAAGCCGGATCTCTGCCTCAGCGGGATCAACCATGGAGCCAACCACAGTATCAATGTCATTTATTCTGGTACCATGTCGGCAGCAGTTGAAGCCGCCATTGAAAGCATTCCTTCCGCGGGGTTTTCTTTGTTGGATTATAATATCGAAGCCGATTTTACCGGGGCCCGCAAATATACCCGCGAAGTGGTGGAATTAATGCTGGCTACCGAGCTCGATAAACATACCATTCTGAACGTGAACATTCCTTCCTTACCCCCTGAACTTTTAAAGGGTATCCGCATTTGCCGGCAGGCCTATGCCAAATACGAAGAAGATTTTATTGAACGTGCCGACCCCCATGGCCGCATGTATTACTGGCTTACCGGCGAGTTCGTGAATTTCGACAAAGGAAAAGATACCGATGTGTGGGCCCTGGCTCATAATTATGTGAGTGTGGTTCCTGTACAATTTGATCTCACGAATTACGTTTTAAAGACCCAATTGGAAAAACAATGGAAAAAACCATGATCCTGAAAAAAGACAACCTGAAACTGGGTATTGTATTAGGACTGATCGGCCCGGTGCTGGGCCTGGTCGTCATTTATTTTATCAAATTCGGGGGTTTGGCTTTTGATGAATTCCTGGACTTGTTTTTCAATACCAACCGGCTCATTACCTCGATAGGTTCGCTTTCCCTGCTGGCCAATGTGATCCTGTTCACTCTGTACATCAATACTCACCGCGACAAAACCGCCAAGGGTATTTTCCTGGTTACGCTGATCTATGGTATTGGTATCCTGGTGTTGAAGATCCTGAATAACTGATGATCCTGCACAGTGTTGCCATCTTCCTATCTTTAAAAAAAGTTCCGCAACGGAACAATTTCCTCATCAAGGGTCACGCGTTATGAAGTATTATATTATTGCCGGCGAAGCATCGGGTGACCTGCATGGCAGCAACCTGGTCAAAGAATTGAAAAAACTGGACCCGCAGGCAAGCATGCGCTGCTGGGGTGGCGATAAAATGGAAGCCGCCGGCGCCGAACTGGTCAAGCATTACCGCGAGCTGGCCTTTATGGGTTTTGCGGAAGTGCTGATGAACCTGCGCACGATCTTCCGCAACCTGGCATTTTGCAAAGATGATATTCTTGTATATCGTCCCGATGCACTGATCCTGATCGATTATCCCGGCTTCAATTTGCGCATCGCCAGCTGGGCACGGGAACAGGGCCTTCGGGTTATCTATTATATCTCACCCCAGGTTTGGGCCTGGAAAGAAAACAGGGTGAAGCAGATGATACAGAACATCGATAAGATGCTGGTCATTTTACCGTTCGAAAAGGAATATTTCAAAAAAAAGTGGAATTGGGAAGTTGAATACGTAGGTCATCCTTTGGTCGAAGTCATTGAGAACTTTAAGAAAGAAAACATTCCCCCATCACCACTCCCCATTCACAATCTGAATTCCAGTAACTCGCCCATCATCGCGTTATTGCCCGGAAGCCGTAAGCAGGAAATCCTGAAGAAACTGCCGGTGATGCTGGATGTAACGAAGTCTTTCCCCGGCTATCAATTCATAGTTGCTAAAGCACCCGGGGTGGAAGATTCATTTTATGATGAGTTGCTGAAAGAATATAATAATGTCTCTTATGTCAGTAATCGTACCTATGAATTGTTGATGCAGGCCAAAGCAGCCCTGGTGACTTCCGGTACAGCCACCCTTGAAACAGCATTGTTTGAGGTTCCCGAAGTAGTTTGTTATAAAGGATCATTTTTATCCTACGAGATCGGGAAACGACTGGTTAAAGTCAAATACATATCCCTGGTTAACCTGATCATGGATAAACTGGTGGTCCACGAACTGATACAGCATGACCTGACGGCAGCCAATCTCAGCCGGGAACTGGAGCAATTGCTGAACAATGAAGAAAGAAGGGCTGAATTGGTTGCTGACTATAAGGCGTTGAAAGAGTTGCTGGGCAGGGACGGTAACGCTTCGGCCCGGGCCGCAGCATCGATCCACCAGTTTTTAACGAAGTAATTTAATGGCCAGTATGATCAGGCATAAAATAAAGATCAACAGGCTGAGCCTGTTAATGCCATGCATATAACCGATCCACTTACTCTTCGGCCGGCTTGGATCCTTTTTTTTGAGGTATAAATATTCTGCTATTTGTGTCCACACTCCCATAGAGATGATTAAAATGCAAAATTAGTGAGATAATAGTTCTTTAACGCGAATCATCCGCAAAGGTTTGCAGTCCTTGAAAAGAAGCTGGAAGTCCGAAGTCAGAGGTCGGAAGTCAGAAGCCGGAAATTGGAAATCGCCAGCAGCCAGAAGCTAGAGGCTGGCAACTAGTAGATACATGGTATTCGGCATCATTTCGTTCACATAGTTCAAAAAAAGAAGCCCTGGTGGAAACCGGGGCCGTTACATGAGAAAATCATCCATGTCCTGTCCTGTTATGAAGTAAGTTGGTTGGTAAGGTTAATGGTTTAATGCTTTTTGATTATCATGACGTAAAGTAACAACCACCAAAGCTTATTTCCCAGCTCAACTTAGTGAACTGTCATTTTTACTTAACGAACGGTATCATTTCTTGCTTCAGTCGTTTTATATAAACAAGTGTTAGCGGAATTTGAACTGATTTGCATCAAATGTCTCCAGTTCGACAATGGGTTAACCAGCTCTATACTAGATTTCGGCTTTGATTATCTTTATAGTGCTGAGGGGAAGAATTGATTAAACATGTCCAAAACAACCAACCACGCCAGCAACAAAGAAAAAGACCTGCTGCGGCAGATCTCTGAAGCCACTTCCGGTCTGATGGGTAAAGACCTGCTGGAAGAGCTTTGCAAGAATTTTACCCGTGCACTCAATATGCAGTATGCACTTGTAGCCGAATGCATTGAGGAAGGCAGTACACAGGTGCGTACCATTTGTTTTGTGAATGGCGACACGGTGGCCGACAATATTGAATACGATACCAGCAATCGTCCCTGCGAATTGATTTTGAGTGGGCGGGAAATTTTTGAACCAAAGGATGTTTACAAAAAATTCCCGGCCTCGGTTGGCATTGAAGCCGCAACGGGTGTCCCCATATACAGCTCGGTAAGCGGGAAAGTGATTGGCCATATCATCGTCTCCAGCCCCCGGCCGGTTACAGAAGAAAGCAACCAGACCGCCATCCTGAAAATATTCGCCTCCCGCATTGGCGCTGAAATAGAAAGGATGAAGGCAGAAAAAGAGCTGCGGCGCCAGATGAAGGAAAATGAATTCTACGCGTTTACTCTCAATAATCTCAAAGAAGCGGTATTCTGGGTTGATGAAGATGCTTATATATGGGAAGTGAATAATGGCGCGGCAGAATTATCCGGTTATAGCAAGGATGAATTGCGGAAAATGCGGGTATTTGACATCAATCAGTCCGTACAACCCGCCAACTGGCCCGAAGTGTGGAACCGGCTCAAAGAAAAAAAGAAAGTCATTTTTGATGCCAAGTTCCGCCATCGCGATGGAACCATCGTTGATATCGAGATCGCCCAGAACTTTATGGTATTTGATGGCCGTGAATATACCTGCAGCATCGTTCGGGATATTCGTCAGCGCCGGTTCGAAGAAGAATTATTGCGCACGGTTTCGGAAGCAACTTCCGGTTTAACCGGCGAAGATTTCCTGATCGAGCTGGCTAAGCATATTACCATGACCCTAACCATGCGCTATGCCCTCATCACCGAATGTGTAAACGATGATAAAACAAGGCTGCGCACACTTTGCTATGTAGATGGTGAAAAAGTACTGGACAATATTGAATATGACACAGCTGGTATTCCCTGCGAGATCATTATGCAGGGCAAAGACTTTTTTATGCCGCAAGGCGTGCATCTGAAATTTCCAAAAGAAGAAGGGATCGAAGCAACCGTGGGCGTTCCGATCTATAGCACCAAGACCGGCGATATCATCGGTCATATACTGGTGCTGGATCCCAAACCGGTGACCACTGAAAAAAACCAAACTTCGATACTCAAAATATTTGCTGCCAGGGCCGGTGCCGAAATCGAGAGAATGAAAGCGGAAAAGGAATTGGAAAAAGCGAATGCCGAATTAAAGCTGCGCCTGAATGAAATCGAATCACTCAAGAACCAGCTGCAACTGGAAAACAAATACCTGCAGGAAGAGATCAGGCTGACCTATAATTTTGAAGAGATCATCAGCCGGAGTAAGGATTTCCAGAAAATCTTACAGCAGATTCAGCAGGTGGCTTCTACCGACGCTACCGTTTTGATACTCGGAGAATCAGGAACCGGCAAAGAACTCATCGCCAGGGCAGTTCACAATATCAGTAACCGCAGCAAGCGGCCTCTTGTTAAAGTGAATTGTGCCACCCTGCCTGCCAACCTCATCGAGAGCGAATTGTTTGGTCATGAAAAAGGTGCTTTCACAGGTGCCATGGAAAGAAAGATCGGGCGCTTTGAACTGGCCGATGGAGGTTCTATTTTCCTGGATGAAATTGGAGAATTGCCGGTGGAACTGCAAGCTAAACTATTAAGGGTGCTGCAGGAGGGAGAATTCGAACGATTGGGAAATCCAAAAACCATGAAAGTAAACGTCCGGGTAATTGCCGCTACCAATCGCAATCTCCAGCTTGCTATCGAGAAAAAAGAATTCCGCGAGGATCTTTATTATCGTTTAAATGTATTTCCAATTATTTGCCCGCCTTTAAGGGATCGTAAAGAAGACATTCCCCTGCTGGTAAAACATTTTTGCCAGAAACATGAGGGAAAGATCGGCCGCAAGATCACCAGCATACCTGTAAAAGTGATGGATGCACTGATGGCTTATGACTGGCCCGGAAATATCCGCGAACTGGAGAATATCATTGAGCGGGCGATGATCCTGAGCCGGGAAGGTGTGCTGGAATACGGGGAATGGGTACCCGCACAACATAAAATGACCGGGAACAATACAGCGCCGGCCGCCAGGCTGGAAGATGTGGAAAAAACCTATATCGTAGACGTGCTGAAAAGAACCGGCTGGAAAGTCAGCGGTGAAAAAGGGGCTGCCAAAATCCTTGGCTTAAACCCCACTACCCTCGAAGCAAGGATGAAAAAGCTCGGTATCAAACGGGAGGCCTGAGAGAATAAGCTGTGAGCTGCGAGCTTTGAGCTGTGAGCTGCGAGCTGCGAGTTGTGAGCAGTGAGCTGCGAGCTATAAGCTATGAGCTGTGAGCGGCGAGTTGTGAACTGTGAGCTGCGGGCTGTGCTTGCCCACCGAATTCGTCGCTGCGGAGAAGGTGGGAGTTTTGAGCCTGTGTATTACCCCGGGCTTCGGCCCGGAGGCCAGATTACTACAATCGAACCAGGCTTTAGCCTAACACTTATTTAGACTAAAGCCTGGCAGTCTTATAAGCTGCTTGCCCGCAAGCTGAAGCAGCGGTAACCGGACAACAATGGTTTTGAACCGGGAGATTTAGAAACTATTCCCCATCCACTCATTCTAATCAATTTATTACCTCACTAGTGGCTCTATGTATGTGGTAAAAACATTTCAAATTTGAACCGCTATCATATGCCATGGCGCAGGATTACCACATAGTATCATAGAAATCATAGTTGTACTTCGTTTTTTATGTATGCCTGCCTTAATAATCGCGCATGCCGGATAGAAGCAGGCACCAGGATCATTTTCTTGATCAGCAAAACGGCAATCACCAGCAGCAGTGTTCCTAAAACAAGATGGATGAAAAACTGGTTACTATGAAAAACAGTCAACAGGAAAGGACCCCCACATATAAAAACCATAAACCCGGCCATCGTTCCGATGGCAATACCCAGGCAGTATCCATTATACATAATTCCCCGGCGCTCCAGCACACCCTTATTCAACAGCACCGTGCTCCAACCCATCCAAAAAGGAATGTGCAGGGGATTGATGACGCTCAGGAGCAAGCCCGTAATGAATGGAGGAAATAACAAGCCAGGAAACAATGCTGGCATATCCCGGATAGTATCTGCTGTTATAAAACAAGCTACTGCAAAAATTACCAGCAGTCCGGCGGTCATACCTTCCAGGATGGTAAAAAACCTCAGGCTCTTTGTTAACCAGTTCATACCCGATAACGCAATCCTGACAATGATCACTTCAGCCAGCATCGATCCAAACGCATAGATCATCGCGGCACCTGCACCCTGCTCGCCTGCTATCTGGATCGCAGCAATATTCATCATGCCCGGGGGCAGTGATCCCAGGAAACTGATGACCATGCCCCAGGTTAAAATCCTGGGTAAGCTTTTCATATGTTTAATTATTTTCCCTTGCTCTCAACCAGTTTGAGGTATTGGCTGCTTTCCCGCAGCATCATCAATCCCGAGCGGGTATCCATATAGGGACGATCTTTTTCATGATGATTGAGGCGGCTGATTTTCCATAATAAATTCCAGTGACGAATAATTTCTTTCCAGGCAAAAAAAAGCGAATGCCGGGGATCATACATATGCGTGGGTTCACTCCCTGCACCATTCAGCTCAATAATGGAAAAGTTTTTTCCTTCTTTTAATTCTTCCCAGCTATTGTACCGCAGATCCATCCTGCCATAATAAAAGCCTTCAACCTGCCGGCAAATACCGTCTATAACCCCGGTCAGTTCCTCATCGATGAGATGGCTGGCATCCACGAACTTGGCACCCCTTACATGGTTGCCATAGGGCACCAGCAGGCATTCTTCTCCATCGGCCAACACTTTACCGAGTTTTTCACCATAGGTTTTTTTCAAAACGGGGATCTGCAATACATAACGTTTATCTCTTTTCAACAATTCAAGTACCGTTGACGATCCATTGCCTTTTACAGATAGAAATTCCTTGCTTACGATGCCGGAAATATGACCCCTGGCTTCGCCCGGGAAACGATAGTAGAAAATCCCGACTTCATGAGGATAAGAAACAAATTCCTGGACCAGGAAATTGACCGGGGAGCCAAGGGCATAATCCATCAACTCTTCATCATCATGAATTTTTTTTACTGCCAGGCCCTTCATCCCTATATCCGGTTTTGCAACCAGGGGATAATTCAACTGGTTCCGTCCTATTTCATCTACGATCAAACCGGGATGGACCCCCTTTTCAAAAAATAAAGTAGAAGGATAATATGCCGGGGGGATCAGGTTATAAATGGACCATTTGGATTCCATCAGGAAACCACCGTTACGGATCGAAGGATTGGATGTATTGAAAAAAAACAGGGAACGGGACCTGGCACATAACCATAACCAGTAAATATAAATTGGTCCGTACACTACATGAAAGGGCCAGTACTCCCAGTTGAAGAGACGGATAAAAAAGGGCTGGTATAAGATCCGTTTAATCATACCCTCGGGGATTCCACCAGTTCAATTTTCATTTCACTTATCCTGTTATCCTGCATCGCCAGGTATTTCATGCTGCCCCGGTCATTGGTGAGCATGATCCCGGTGATGCTGACCGTTGCATAGAGATCACCCCGGTTCATCAGCAGGTCATTTTGCGCATCGCCATCCCCGCTGAAGCGGTGAAAGTTCAGGATGTCCAATTGCGTGGGATTGGGATTACGGTTCAGGAAAGCAGCGAACCATTGTTCCCTTTTCTTCACAGCAAGACCGTCATATAAAGTAGCCGAAGACCAGATATGGGGCCGGCTCACCGCCAATTGTTTTCCATAACGCTCGGTCCCGTCCCAGCGGAATTCATAAAGACAGTTTTTTTCATATAACAGAAAAGTGAAAGGTTCTATTCCATAGAGATTCATTTTGAAAAATGCCTGGGAAGGTCGCTCTGTTCCGAATATGTCCAGGAATAAAAGGCCCCGGCTCTTACGGTAAGGAGGTTCTGCAGCATGGGAAATGAAAGCACCGTTCAGCAGGACAGCCGCATCGCCGTTTTCCTTCATGCTGATCCAGGTACCGCCTGCATCGCCGTCGCGCGGATAGATCATTCTTTCCCCGCTGGTATTATATAATGCCGGCGGTCGGGCCTGGCTGCGGGTATTTTTTTCATCCCGGTTGGAAGTGATGAATATGCTGTCGCGGGAAGGAATAAATGTCACTGTGCACATTGCTGACGGAATTTGATTGTTGAATAAGCTACCCCGAATTCTTCCGGAAGGGCAACCGCAGAAACTTCGTTGACTCCGACCCTTATCAATGCCATATGATGTATAGTATGTTCCAGGTTATAGGCGATCTCGCGGAAATAATTGGTTGGTACGATCACCGTTTCAAGGCAATCTCCATAATCCTCTGCTTCCAATACCATTTCCTTATTGGGCTTATCGAGCCGATCATATATTTCTTTTAAAAGTGTAATCGCCAGTTCCCTTTCGGTTTCTATCCGGTAATTCCTTTTACGCTTTTCATAATTAACGGCACCTGCTTCATACCCGTTTTCCAGGCACTGGAATAATTCAATAATATGCCGTACATGCTGCCCGATACTGGCGTTGAACAGCAGCTTGCTGGGCGCTGCATACTCGGCATCGTTTAATTGCTGCAGCGTGTTACTGATCTGTGTAAACACGTGTTGAATGGGTTGTTTCAGCAACATAGTTTATCCGTTTTATTAACGCAGCTCCGCGCTGCCAAACAGGTGATTAAATCGCTGGCAATGGATCAGCGCATATTTGTACTGGGAAAAATCGGGTCTTCCCGGAATCGTATAAAGCTGGTTGCCGGCTATTGACTGCAAACTACCCAAATCAATAAAATTAACCGGTTGTATTTCTTTAGAGATATACACATGCAGGTCCGGGCCATTCGTGATGTTTACATTCTCGAGGGCCAGTGTATAGCGGTTATTTTGTTCAAAGATCCTGGCCCTGCCGCTTACCGAACCATAAGGTCCGTTCATAAACATTCCCTGGAGCAGGCCCATAGACCCCGTTGTATCCACCCGGTCGTCAATCGGTGTCGTGGGAGTATTTTCCTTGACACAGGAAGCCAGCAGGCCAACTGTTATAACCATGAGAAACAGCATTTGTTTCATAAGTTAATTGAATTTGTGAAATAAATGTTTCAGGAATCCGGATAGATCGTCACGATAGATATAGAGCAGGATCAGCGAGGAAATAAATACTAACAGGGCATAAATAAATAACAGGCCTCCATCGCTCCTGACCTCGATACCCAGTTTAACCAGGTGAGACCCGATCGCTCCTGCCATTAACCCGGCAGCCAACAAAGCGCCGAGAAAGGTCGTTTTTGGATAAAGAATCAGCAAAGAGGCAATCAGCTCCAGGATCCCGGTGCCGATCCGGCCCCAGGGTTCCATACCCAGCTGCGAAAAAATATAAACCGATTCTTCGGCCCCGGTAAACTTGAAAAACAGGGTCTGCAGCAGGATCAGCGCAGCGATCAGCCGGAGCACCCAAATTCCAACAGTGGCGATTGATAATGTCATTGCAGTTGTATTAACGGGATTTAGTCAATGAAAGATTTTTTGCCAGCTGGCATCCGCCCTGGTTTTGAGGTTGACTTCATCCTTATTCCAGCTTTTGAGGGTATTATTGAAAGCCCGGTTATAAAAAAGATAAAGCTTCCCATTCAGAATTTTAAAGGTCTCCGGGTCCACGCTCACTTTTTCCCCCTTGGCGCCCATGGCATAGGCACACCAACCCCCGTATTCAGGTTCATATTTAGAAGGATGTTTTTTAAATTCTTCCTTGTTTTCAACGGATGAAAAATGATAAATGACCCCCTGGTGATAAACTGCCAGCTCTTTTTTACCCTTTACTGCTTTATTCGATTTAAAATAGGCAACGGGATCATAACCATCAATCGCCAGGTTATTATCCAGGTTAAACTGCTTTTTACGGTCAGCGCTGTGATCCTGTGCAAAAGTCAGGACCGATGCCGTTAAAGCTAAAATCAGTACACGCCAGCGTAGATTCATGTTTTTGTTTTTTGATCAGCAAATCTATCCTTGTGCAGGGAGGCCTGCTGTCTTACCCCTGACAGAGAACCAGGATTTCCGTTAAAAAAAAACTAATACTGCATTGGATTATCTATTCAAAAAAGAATACGGTCTAATGTAATCTGTTTGACAAACAGCCAATGGGGCTCAGGCTATTTTTGAGCATAAACAGTATGATATGAAGAAAATGCTCATTGTCCTGGCCGGTATGTTTATATCCATAACGATATCGGCTCAATCCCCTGAAATATTTAGTAAAGATAAGACCGCGATCAATGGCTATGACCCGGTAGCGTATTTCACGGAAAGTAAAGCTGTAAAAGGTCAGGCCAATTATACCGTAAACTGGAAAGAGGTGAACTGGTTGTTTTCAAGCCAGCAACATGCTGACCTTTTCAAAGCCAACCCCGAAAAATATGCACCCCAATATGGCGGCTATTGCGCATTTGGTTGTTCCCGCGGCTATAAAGCAAAAACAGAACCGGATGCCTGGACGATTGTGGATGGAAAACTTTACCTGAATTATAATATCTCTGTCAGGGAAAGCTGGAATAAAGATCGTGAAAACTATATCAAGAAAGCAGATAATAACTGGCCTGCTGTAAAGGACAGCCGTTATCCCTGATCAGGCAACTTCGATCTGTTAGGGGCCCTTTTACAGGTAAGTAAAAGGGTTTTTTATTTGGCAGGATTTTCCTGGCCCCCTGCAGGTCCAATTATCAAACGATCCATCCATCAAACCATCCAACAATCTCTACCTACTCCTCCCAACTAATTGGGACAATCCCAACATATCAGGAAAAATGCCGGGAACTACGAATTTATTCATAGATCCACTGTCCTCTGAAACCCTTTACTGTAAAGGATTTCAAAGGATTTTCTGTTTTGAAAAAAACTCTGGCATGGCGCTTGGCTATGTTGGTAGATTAAATGAAAAATGCATGAACCGCAGAATCTCTAAAATGGAATTTAAAAAGGAAGTGATTGATAGTATGAATTTATCGCTGGTGCAATTCAGGATTGAATGGAGCGGGGCTTGCCAGATCATCTCCCCGATTTATGAAGAACTGGCCGCTTCTTACAGGGGACAGGCTAAGTTTTTTACGGTGGATGTAGAAACGGAAAGCGGTCTGGATAATGAATATGGGGTAATGGAACTGCCAACCATACTTTTTTTTAAAAGCGGCAGGGTGATCGATCATATCAGGGGGCTGGCTCCCAAAAATGTGATGATCTCCAAAATCGAAAATGCCTTAAACGAATTAAACTAAAATCAATTTTATTAATTAAAACCTAAGCCATGTCTGAAGAAATGAAATATTTCTATCTGAA
>DASUMO010000491.1:0-12759 GCA_036277695.1 Chitinophagaceae bacterium | reverse complement strand
GACCAGGCAGGTACGCGAAAAGGATTTTTCAGTCCCGCAAAAAGAGGTTCCTTACAGGAAGCACTGGATCTTATTTATACCAAGTATGTGGATTCGGTAAACCTTGACTCACTGGAAACGGGTGCAATTGGGCAAATGATGAGCGAACTCGATCCCCATTCTGTTTATTTTCCCCCCATTGAATTGAAGGTTGCAAACGAAGACCTGGCCGGCAACTTTGAAGGGATCGGTGTTGAATTCAACGTTTTTGACGACACGGTAAACGTGGTGTACGTGATCCCCAACGGTCCCAGTGACAAAGCCGGTTTGCTGATCGGGGATAAGATCATTGGTGTAAACAACAGTTCCCTGACTGGCCGAAAATTCAGCACAGACGAGATCAAACAGGCCATTCGCGGCGAAAGAGGTTCGAAAGCCCGGCTAAAGGTTATTCGGGAGGGCAAGACCCTGGAGATTACGGTAACCCGGGGAACCATCCCCGTGCCTTCAGTGGATGCCGCTTACATGATTGATCAAACCACCGGGTATATTAAATTGAATAAGTTTACTGATAATAGTTATGAGGAATTCATGCAGGCCCTGGAAAGATTACAGAAAGAAGGGATGCAAAACCTGGTCTATGATTTAAGGGGTAATGGCGGAGGTTTTATGAATGAAGCAGTGGAAATGGCCGATGAATTCCTGGATGCGGATAAGCTCATCGTGTATACGGAAGGTGTCAACAGCAAAAAAAGAGAATACCGCAGCCGGCGTCCCGGTCTTTTTGAAAAGGGCAAGCTCACCATATTGATCGATGAATTATCGGCAAGCGCCAGCGAAGTGTTGGCCGGCGCGCTTCAGGATTGGGACCGCGCAACCATTATTGGACGCCGATCATTTGGAAAAGGCCTGGTGCAGGAACAGTTTGAACTCTCAGATGGATCGGCGATCAGGCTCACAGTGGCCCGCTACTATACTCCACTGGGCCGGAGCATTCAGCGCTCTTATGAAAAAGGCCGCAAAGTTTATATGGATGAACTCTGGGAACGCTATTCAAATGGCGAATTATTGTCGGCTGATTCCAACCGGTTCAGCAATGGTAAACAATTTAAAACCCTGAATGGAAAAATCGTGTACGGAGGTGGGGGGATCATGCCTGATATATTTATCCCACTTGACACCAGCAGCATTCAACGCAGTGTTGCCCGTTTGGTGGTAGATGGAGGACTCAATAGTTTTGTTTACAATTACTACCTGGATCATAAAGAACAGTTGAGTCAGTACAAGTCTGCCACCGATTATGCCCGCAATTTCAATAATGGAAATGAGATGTGGAATAACCTGGTCAATGCAGCGGCCCGGGATTCGATCAACCTCCAGGCTACCAGCGAAAAAGAAAAACAGGCATTGAAGCAACGTCTCAAGGCCCTGCTGGCCCGTTATCGCTGGCGAACGACAGGATTTTACCAGGTGCTGAATGCAGGAGATACCGCAGTTATAAAAGCCATGGAGACGATGGCTGTTTCCCCGAATTAAATCCTTTGGCAGAAGACTCTGTACTTTATACAAATAAGAAAGGCTGCCGGATCAAACCCGCAGCCTTGGATATATGATGAATTAGTGAATGAATGCTTATTCCTCAGGAATTGATCTTTTTCTCATTTTCATCCCACCATTTCTTTTCCATTTTATAGGAACCGAAAAGACCCAAACCACCACCGATCGCAATCAGTGCAAAATAGATTGCTTCGTTTCCATCATGATGGTAGCGGCGTCCTGTACCGGCCAGCATATAATTATCCAGGATATAGGCCAGGAATAATCCGGCGCCTGCGCCGATCAGCAATAAACCCCATTTTAGGTTTTTATAAGGGGCTGGTCTTTCCCGGCTTTCTTTAGGGTTCATCCCTTTTTCGATCATGGCCAGGTTTTCCCGTTTGTACATATAAACAATGCCAAAGATCATCAGGAAAAATCCCAGGGGAATCAAAACGGCTACTAACATTTCAGGTGCTTGCATACAATATTTTTTAAAAATTCAAAATTCGTTTGTTATTCTCTCAGACTACGATCTTTTTACCCAGGTTACAGTCTTTAAGAACTTTTTTAGCGCCCGCCTGGCGGGTTGCGTTGTAAACGGTTATCAGGTAATAGGACTACCAGAGTTTCATGCGGGTTACAGCCCGGGAACTTGCCTGGCCCCGGCCAGCTGATGATTAAATAAGCGTAATTTGTGTTGTAACCAAATTGTTTAGGTTGTAGTCTAATTAGCAGCATGTCTACCGGACTAAATGATAACGAGATCATTAGCAAAGTGCTGCAGGGTGATCAACAGGCCTATGCCCTATTGGTGAACCGATACCAAAACTATGTGTTTACCCTAACACTGCGGATGATCAAGAGCCGGGAAGATGCGGAAGAAGTGGCCCAGGATATATTTATCAAGGCCTATCGTGCCCTGGCAGATTTCCGGGGAGCCGCCAAGTTCAGCACCTGGCTCTATACCATTGTCAATACCAGTTGTATTACTTTTTTACGTAAAAAGAAAATGGATCTGCAGTCGTTGGATAATGAAAAGGTTTTTGAAATTGCCGACAGCCAGGATTCGGGATTCCGGGCCAACCTGGTAGAGCAAAAGTCGAAAGCAGCCATGGTCAATAACGCCATAACCCTGCTCAGCCCCGACGATGCCCAGGTGATCACCTTGTTTTATAAAGGTGAACAGAGCCTGGATGAAATTGCGGAAATACTGGGCATTGAACCCAATACGGTTAAAGTGAGACTGCACCGGGCCCGGGCCAGGTTAAAGGACAAAATGCAGGAGCATTTTAGCGAAGAAGTGAAAGACATTTATCAATAAAAAAAATTGAGATGGAACAGTTACATGAAGCCGGCAGTGGAATGGAAGAGCGTCTCTGGAGCTTTATTGATGGCAGCGCCAGCCAGGAGGAAAGATCGGTGATTGCAAAACTGGTAGAAAGCAGGGCTGAATGGAAGGCTAAATATCAGGAGTTGCTGGATATTCATGCCCTCCTGCAGAGCTCAGAACTGGATGCCCCCTCTCTGCGTTTTACCAAAAACGTGATGGAGGAAATTGCCAAATTGCATATTGCACCGGCCACCCGCACTTATATCAACAAAAAAATCATCTGGGGTATAGCCTGGTTTTTTATTGCCATTATTACCGGTTTCCTGATTTACGGATTCGGGCAAATGGAATGGAGCAGCGGTAATAGCAGCACGATCACCGACCAGTTCGCCAAGATCGATATCAGTAAGTTCTTCAATAATACCTGGGTCAATATATTCATGATGATCAACCTGGTGCTGGGCCTGTTCCTGCTCGATAATTATTTAAGTAACAAACGAAAACAATTTCGCAAAGAAGCTTGATGAACCCTGCTATGCAGGATTATCATTAAGTCCGGTATGCCCTTCCTGTTTGCAGGAAGGGCTATTTTATTGACTGTCTGAAAGTTTCAAGAGCATGTTCCATGCATGGTTAATTCCCTATTTTAGCTATAAATACCGGATTCAATGTACCAGTCCCCCACCCGGCTCTTCTTCTTAACTTTCTTATTGTTTAATTCATTTTACCTGCTTGCACAATCCCCTGTGATTGCCGTTATCGATTTTTATGGGATGAACAAGGTTACTGAAAAACAAATACGGGAACAATTAGGTTTGCGGGAAGGAGATTCGGTACAGTATTTTTCAGGTGATGACCCTATAAAGAAAATCGAAGCCATACCCGGTGTATGGAAAGCCGCGATAGCCACGGTTTGCTGTGATGACAGAACTGGGCAGTCGATTGCTTATATCGGGATTGCCGAAAAACCACAAGCGGCAGTCCGTTATCACCCGGCTCCCACCTCACCTGTTATCCTTCCTGTAGCCATTACCGATGCTTATAATGATTTCTTCGCCCGAATGGTGGAAGGGATACAGCAAGGGCAGTCGGGGGAAGATCGTACCCAGGGCCATGCATTAGCGCAATATGCACCCGCCCGGGCTAAACAGCAACAATTCGTTCAAATGGTGAAGACTCATCTTCCCGTCCTGAAAAAAGTATTGCGCAGTTCAGTCAATGCCGAGCAAAGAAGCATAGCAGCCTATGTCCTCGCCTATGCCAGCGATAAAAACCTGGTGATCCCCGATTTACTCTATGCTGTGCAGGATGGTCATGAACATGTCCGCAATAATGCGACCCGGGCCCTGGCGCTGATTGCAGCTTATGCAGCCCATAACCCTGCAAAAAAACTGCAAAAAATTCCAGCTGCACCTTTTATCAGCTTGATAAATTCGCTAACCTGGACAGACCGGAACAAAGGAGCAGCCGTTTTACTGGCACTTACAGAAACGCGGGATAAAGCCATTTTGCAGAAAATAAAACAAACTGCACTGACGCCTATTATTGATATGGCTCAATGGAAATCAAAAGGGCATGCCATTATGGGTTATCTATTATTGGGAAGATTAGCCGGTGCCAGTGACAAAAAAATTTACACCTCTTTTGACAGTGAAAGTAAAAATGCCGTGCTGCAGGAATGGAAAATTAAATTGAAGGAATTCTTATAGCCTAATAACATTGCGAACACTCATTCGTACCTGCATTAAAATCCTACCTTTGCCACAAAGAATCAGCCTGCAATGGATATCAAAAACAACATCCTGGAAACGATCGGCAACACACCTTTAATCCGGCTCAACAAACTCACCAGGGATCTTCCCTGCATGGTATTGGCTAAAGTGGATTATTTCAATCCCGGCAATTCCATCAAAGACCGGATGGCCCTGAAAATGGTAGAAGTGGCCGAACAGGAAGGCAAACTAAAACCCGGCGGAACCATCATTGAAGGTACCAGTGGCAATACCGGTATGGGCCTGGCCCTGGCTGCGGTGGTAAAAGGTTATAAATGCATATTTGTGACTACCGACAAACAGTCCAAGGAAAAAGCAGATATATTGAAAGCAGTAGGTGCCGAAGTGATTGTATGCCCAACGAATGTTGCGCCCGAAGATCCCCGGAGTTATTATAGTGTGGCTGCCCGGCTGGCCAGGGAAATTCCCAATTCTTATCACATGAACCAGTATGATAATTTAGCCAACAGGCTGGCTCATTATGAAACAACGGGGCCTGAGATCTGGAGACAGACAGATGGAAAAATCACACACCTGGTTTGTACGGCAGGTACCGGAGGCACGATTACCGGCGCTGCCATGTTTCTAAAAGAAAAAAATCCGGATATACAGGTATGGGCTATTGATGTATATGGTTCTTTGCTGACCAAATATTTCCGTACCGGCGAAGTGGATATGACTGAAGTGCACCCCTATATATCCGAGGGTTTCGGTGAAGATTTCGTACCCCGCAATTATGACATGAGTGTGATTGATCATTTTGAACAGGTGACGGATAAAGATGGAGCGGTAATGGCAAGAAGACTGGCAAAGGAAGAAGGATTGTTTTGTGGCTATAGCGCCGGCAGCTGCCTGCAGGGATTGATGCAATTGAAAAACAAGTTAAAAAAAGATGATGTTGTTGTATGTATCCTGCATGATCATGGAAGCCGTTATGTCGGGAAGATCTATAATGATCAGTGGATGATCGAGAGAGGATTTTTGGATGTAAAAACCTTTAAAGATATTATCAGCGCCCGGGGCAGCGCTAAAAAACTGATCACGGTTGAGCCCAGTCAAACCGTAGCGGAAGCTGTTGACCTGATGAAAAAATATGATATCGAACATATACCGGTCATGAATGGGAACGGCCTGGTGGGCGCCATCAGTGAAAGTGGTTTATTTCAAAAAATATTCGATAACCCAGAAATAAAACATTCGAAAATTGCTGATGTGATCGAACCCCTGTTTCCTATTGTGGAATTCGATACACCGGTTGAAAAACTCAGTCACCTGATCAACCGCGAAAATGGAGCTGTGCTGGCCAAAGATGATGCAGGCAGCTATCATATCGTTACCAAGTACGATGTGATCCAGGCCTTCGGGGCATCCTGACATATATAGTTTTCCCAAGCAGGAAAACTTTCTTGCTGTAAAGCGTTCCTTGCGTTGAACCCAACTTTTTGACACAATAATCTTTTTATTGAATCGTAAACACGCTTAAATAGCCTGTTTTGAGCTGTTTTTCGTAAAAATACGCGTGATTTCATGGCCTTTTCCCTGTTAAGGACCTGGTCTTATTACGACTTATCCGGTAAATACCGATGCTGAAAAACAGGGTGAAAATGCTCTATAATATTAAAGTCCTGCCAATTATTTTTGTTGCAGAAGTTGATTGATAGCAAAAGCAATCAATCCAATCCAGAGTCCAATACCGAATTAGAAAACCGTCCTGAACTAACTAAACCCATTCCTTAGAAAAACCGTCCAAAGTCCAGTATCAATCAACTTCTATTTTTTAGTTGTCCTTGAAAAACCAGTTCCGGTTTCCACCGGATAAAATCCAAAATCCTGAAGAAAGATCCATCCAAGTCCTGAAAACCGCCAGTTTCAAGTCACCGTGTCCAAATCCTAGAAAAAATCTAAAGTCCGGAACCCTCCTGCTAATCTCAACTTAGCAGGAGGCGCGGTGATGATCTCCCCTCCTTTTTATTGTACATACACATTGCTGGTTATTCTCCCAATGATTGGTTTAGTAATTTGCCCCAAATTCCAGGGATGGCCAATTTTACTGACCAGGTGGGCAGAACGATTTCAGTTTCCCAGATTCCACAACGCATTATTTCGCTGGTACCTTCGCAGACAGAATTATTATATGACCTGGGTCTTCGGCGCGAAGTAGCTGGCATTACCAAATTCTGCGTGCATCCGGAGGAATGGTTCCATTCCAAACCAAAGGTGGGTGGAACCAAAAAGCTGAAAAACGAATTGATACGCCAGTTGCAACCCGACCTGGTGCTGGCCAATAAGGAGGAAAATGTAAAAGAACAAATTGAGGAACTGGAAAAAGATTACCCGGTTTGGATCAGTGATGTCGGCGATTTGCCGGCAGCATATGATATGATCGGACAAGTAGGCGGGATTACCGGCAAAAAACAGGAAGCGTTACAAATGATCGGGATCATACAGGATCGTTTTAAGGAACTTGCTGTCACCATTTCCCAATACCCTGTTTACACGGTTATTTACATGGTCTGGCAAAATCCCTATATGTCAGTGGGCGGCGACAGCTTTATTCATTCCATTCTGGAAGCTGCCGGATTTAAAAATATGTTGGAGTACAAAAATCGTTATCCCGTCTTGACCATCGAAGAAATTCAAAGCCTGCAACCCGAATTTCTGTTTTTATCTTCCGAACCATTCCCTTTTGCCAATCGGCATTTAACAACCTTAAAGCCATTGCTGCCCCGCACTAAAATTGTGCTGGTAGATGGTGAACTGTTTAGCTGGTATGGCAGCCGGCTGCTAAAAGCACCTGCCTACCTGAAAGAATTGAGGGAAAGTATTAAATAGGCGAGCCTAACTCCCAACCCCTCTCCAAAGGAGTGGGGAGTTAGGATATATATTGTTTGTGCCCTGCCAGCCGGCAGGCAGGCTTGTTCCTTGGAACTTTCTTGTACCTTGTCGCGGCCCCACCCCCACCTCTCTCCCAAGGAGAGGGGGGTTCTGAAATATATTACTTGTGCCTTGTACCTTGTGTCTTGTGCATTAGACTTTTTATCTTGTATTATCTATTATGAATCTGACAGCTCCTGCCAACCAGGCTGATAAGCCTTCCCGTAAGAAGCCGATGTACCCGGTGAATGAAAAGCTGCGGCATTACCTCAAGCTCCATGGCCGTGAAGTAAAGTTGCCCGTTACCTATGAAAATTTGTTGAATTATACCTGGTCGGTCCCAATCCATGACAAGAATGGCAATCCCACTTTATGGGAAAAAACTTCTTATGACAGCCGGGAGTGGGATTATATCCGCGAAGGGTTGGTAAAAATTTATGCGGTCCTCAAAACAGAAGGTGATTTCAGTTTTACCAGTCACCTGGATGTAGCCAGGATTGATTACTGCACATTTGGCAACTCCCATCCTTTCCGGATCCGGATTGTCAATAAATTCAATGACAATTACGATCATTATTATATTAAGATCGCTGATGCTTCGAGGATCTATGGCCTGGAACTGGAGCATATACTCTCACCCAACCACATCACTTTCTTTACGGATAAGAATACACTGGTTGAGGAACATATTCCCGGTATTCCGGGCGACTTGTTTATCAAGCAAATGATGCATGCCCCCGAAACCAATAAGATCCGCCTGGCCAAAGAGTTTGTCAAATTCAATGAGCGTTGTTTTGTGCGGTTACTGGGAGATATGCGCAGTTATAATTTCGTGGTGGATATAACACCAGATATTGAAGATTACCAATACCGCATCCGCTGTATCGATTTTGACCAGCAATCCTATGAAGGCAGGAAAAATCTTTACCTGCCGCAGTTCTTTAAAGAAAATTATCCTTTTGTGAATTTGTGCCTCTCGCATTTGAATAAAGAATCGATCGCGCAATACCAGTTTGAAGAAAGAACCATGATCACATTCAGGCTGGCTTCTTCCCGTTACCGGATAAAGGAGTTGCTGGATATCATGACAATGGATGAAATCTCAACCCCGCAAAAGATCGCGCAGTTGAAGACAGAGCTGGGTGAATGGCTGCAAACTGGAGTATATAAAAAATGTAAATCAATGGGTGATGTTGTGAAAACCCATCTTAAACAAACCTTACGCAAGAACCTTTTGCTGATACAAAAAAACCTGGGCAAAACAAACGACCGGTTGTATTAAGGGTTGCTGGCCCCGGACAGATTCAATGGCCTAAATCGATTATATTCGCTTCGCTAAACGATGCCTGCTGCCTGCTATTTATTTTATCATTCATTAAAGCTGAGAATATCTCCATGAAAAAGTACAGAGCCGGGGTGCTGTTCGGTGAAGAACTTGAAGCACTCCTGAAGGATGCGAAAGAGAACCAGTTCGCTTTACCTGCCGTCAATACGATCGGCACGAATACGATTAATGCTACGCTGGAAACGGCTGCTAAAGTCAATTCCCCCGTCATTATCCAGTTTTCCAATGGCGGAGCACAATTCATTGCCGGTAAGGGTATGCCCAACGATCAATACCAGGCTAATATAGCCGGGGCTGTTTCCGGCGCCCTGCATATTCATAATGTAGCCAAACATTATGGTGTTGCAGTGGTATTACATACTGATCATGCGGCCAAAAAGTGGTTGCCCTGGATCAGCGGTTTGATCGAAGCAGGTGAACAGTTCTTCAAGGAAAAAAAGCAACCCTTATTCAGCTCCCATATGCTGGATCTCAGTGAAGAGCCTATTGAAGAGAATATCCATACCTCGGTAAATTATTTTAAACGCATGAAACCCCTGGGCATGGGAATTGAGATCGAACTGGGGGTTACCGGTGGTGAGGAAGATGGCGTGGATAACAGTGATGTTGAAAATTCAAAATTGTATACCCAGCCCGAGGATGTCGCTTTTGCTTATAAAGAACTGAACGAGGTGGGCAGCATGTTTACGGTAGCTGCGGCGTTTGGGAATGTGCATGGTGTTTATAAACCAGGGAATGTGGAACTGCGTCCCGAGATCCTCCACAATAGCCAGGAGTTTATCGAAAGGGAATTGAAGACCGGGCCTAAACCCGTGTATTTTGTATTCCATGGTGGCAGCGGCTCTCCCCAGCACCAGATCCGGGAAGCCATTAACTACGGAGCAATCAAGATGAATTTGGATACCGACCTCCAATGGGCCTTCTGGGAAGGCATCCTGGATAATTATAAAAAGCATGAAGGTTATATGCAGGGCCAGTTAGGCAATCCCGAAGGGGAAGACAAGCCCAATAAAAAATACTATGATCCCCGAGTATGGCTGCGCAAAGGTGAGGAGAACTTTATCAAGCGTCTTGAAATAGCATTCGAAGACCTGAACTGTGTTAACCGGAACGGGTAATTACGATTTGACGTTTCCTCCAATCCATCTACAACTTATTGCCTTTGACTGTATCGCTATGCTCTTGCATTTTAGAGTTTTATTATATAAATAGGCAGCCGGCTTACAAATAGGGCGAATAAATTGTGCTAATTTCATTGCAGCATTTTCAATGACCATCCTGGCTGATATGGAAAAAGAATTCTACCATCACATTTATAACAAGCAACAGGGAATTGAAGCTGTACCACCCAATGAGCAAATTGCTGCCTGGGTATTAAAGCTGATCTGCCTCCTGTTCCCCGAAAGAGCCGAAAGTTTTGCTCCTTCCGCCCACGAGATCGAAGCAGAATTTAGCAAACTGGAAACGCAATTAACAAGGATCCTCAATGCCACCCGTGCCTGTGATAATTGCGATAATTCCCAGAAAGCCGCTCATTTTTTTCAGAATCTCCCGGCATTATACAGGGTACTGAATACCGATATTGATGCTATCCTCAGCGGCGATCCCGCCGCACATACCCGGTTTGAAGTGATCCGCGCCTATCCTGGTTTTTTCGCGATCAGTTATTACCGGATAGCTCATGCGCTTTACAAACTCGATATTCCCCTTTTACCGCGCATTATTACCGAATGGGCCCATTCCAAAACAGGAATTGATATTCACCCTGCCGCTGTAATCGGCGAGCATTTTTGCATTGACCATGGGACCGGAATTGTCATTGGTGAAACCTGTATCATCGGGGATCATGTAAAATTATACCAGGGCGTAACCCTGGGTGCGCTGAGTGTGGATAAAAACCTGGCCTTTATCAAACGACATCCAACCGTAGAAGATCATGCAATCATTTATTCGGGTGCCACCATACTGGGTGGTGAAACCGTGATCGGTCATCATAGCATTGTTGGCGGGAATGTTTGGCTCACGAAAAGCATACCCCCTTATTCTACCGTTTATCATCGCCCCGAAATTGAAGTAGTGGAACAAATTAAATCCTGACATGGCAACGATTATCGACCTGGTGGGCAATACTCCGATGGTGGAAATAAAAAAACTCAATCCCAATCCCCGCGTAAAAATGTTTGCCAAGCTGGAAGGCAATAATCCAGGTGGCAGTGTAAAAGACAGGCCGGCCCTGAACATGATTCGTTCGGCCCTGGAAAGAGGAGAAATAAAACCGGGTTCCAAACTTATTGAAGCTACTAGTGGCAATACGGGAATAGCACTGGCTATGATTGCCCGGCTATTCGACCTCGAAATCGAACTGGTCATGCCCTCCACTTCAACCCGCGAACGAACCCTGACCATGGAAGCCTTTGGTGCCAGGGTTACCCTGCTGGATAATATAGAAGTATGCCGCGATTATGCTGAAGAAAAAGCTGCAAAGGGTGAATTCTTTATTTTAAACCAGTTTTCCAATCCTGATAACTATAAAGCTCATTATAAAACAACAGGGCCGGAGATCTGGAGAGACACCGAACAAGCTATTACCCATTTTGTAAGTTCAATGGGAACAACGGGCACGATCATGGGTTGCTCCCGTTACTTTAAAGAAATCGATCCTTCGATACAGATCATCGGCTGCCAGCCTACGGAAGAATCTTCCATTCCCGGCATAAGACGATGGCCAAAGGAATATTTGCCTAAAATATTTGAACCTGAAAGAGTAGACAGGGTCATTGACGTATCACAACAGGAAGCCACGCAAATGGCCAGGGAACTGGCTAATCAGGAAGGGATCTTCGCTGGCATGAGCAGTGGTGGAGCCGCCTCAGCTGCCATTCGCCTGGCACGGGAATTGGATGAGGGTGTGATTGTTTTTATTACCTGCGACCGGGGGGATCGTTACCTGAGCAGCGACCTTTTCGGTTGATTATTTCCACATTTATATGGGTGAAAAATGAAAATCCCGATCGGAAAAGCTTAAGATTTCTTTTTTCCCAGTCATTTTTTTTCCGTTTAAGCCATTCAATACTTGTTAAAATACCCAATCCGGTTAATGCAGGTATAATTTTTGTTACGATGTTAAGCTATCTGTCCGAATAACCAGCACCCATGGAGAATTTGAATTCCTTAGCGCTGTCAGCCTTAATGGATTTGCTTGCTGAGCATACAGAAAAATATACCCATATGTTGACAGAAGGTGGTGATCGCAAGGAAAAAGAAAATTGCCGGTTGATGATTGCGGCATTGCAAAAAGAAATCGAATTCAGAAAACAGGTATTCGACGAAAATGCAATGGCTTCCTCCCAGCCTCCTGCATTTGAATAATTCCCTCTTCCAACAGGTTTATTGTTCCCCTTATCTTTGCCGAACAGTTGTTAGCGGTAAGTTTTAAATTTACTAAACAACCCATCAACATTTCAACAAATCAATTTTAAATAAACCATGCCTGCTAAAAAAATTGCCGAATTACTGGGCGATAAGGCCGACTACCTGCTCCATCACCAGTGTAAGACCATTTCCAGCGAACAATTACATTTACCCGGTCCGGACTTTGTAGACCGAATCTGGATCCAAAGCGATCGCAATCCCAATGTGCTTCGCAATCTCCAGCTAATGTATAATACGGGTCGCCTTGCCAACACAGGTTATTTGTCCATTTTACCCGTTGACCAGGGAATTGAACATAGCGGGGGAGCGTCTTTTGCCAAGAATCCCATCTATTTTGACCCGGAGAATATTATTAAACTGGCCCTGGAGGGAGGTTGTAACGCCGTGGCAACAACCTTTGGAGGATTGGGTTTTTTATCCCGTAAGTATGCGCATAAAATTCCCTTCATCGTAAAGATCAATCATAATGAATTCCTCACCTATCCCAA
>DASUMO010000490.1:0-9787 GCA_036277695.1 Chitinophagaceae bacterium | reverse complement strand
ATCGGGTGATTCTTTATAGTTTTCCAATGTATAGAGAATGAAATTACCAGCTGTTTTTGTCCGGGCAACTGTAACTGTTCCCAAATGATTCCTGCTCTTTGTTTCAGCATCTATAGTGGCATAATGGAATCCATCCACCGAAAAATAACGAAACCCGCTGCCTTTACCCCTATTATCGAAAGAGCGGAATAATAATTCATCCTTATGACTGAAAAATTTCTTTTCTGTATCCAGGGGTATATAACGGAAACTTACCAGGTCCTTTCGTCCCATACCTTTCGTTACCGGGAGTGGATTTTTTTTACCGGTGGGATCCAGGCGGTGCACATCATATCGGTCATATACATAAACTGCGGAATCCCCTTCATGCCATCCCATCACGCCATAAGGCGGGGGATCGGAAGGGGAATCATGTTCCTCGTTCCATAAAGCTGTTTTTATCTTGCGGCTGATATTGCGGATGGAATCCCCCTTCCAGGCGAAATAATTCCGGGCCTTGCTGTCATACCATAAAATGCATGTACCATCGGGTGAAATATACTGGGCATTGATCAGCCCCAGCATATCTTTTTTCACCAGCTTTTTATCGCCGCTATTCACATCAATTACATAAATATCTTTCCTGGTATTACCAGCCCACTGGCCTTCCACCCGCTTGCCAAAATCTGTGATGCCGGCAAACTGGTCGCCATCTCCTTCAGCGGTGGGGAAAATGGTGGGTATCTCTTTCGATCCCAATTGCCTTACTTGTTTGTTGGCGAGGTGGCAGACGGCCAGGTAATTGGTTTGGAGATCGCGTTGCAAACGCGATAATTGCTGGGTTTGCAAGTAATCGTCATTATAATGCCAGACATCCAGTTTAACAAGGTCAATCTCTACCAGGCTCGTGTCTTTTGGCGGTTGAACCGGTGCGGTCCCAAAAAATAATCGCCGCCCCTTTTTGCTGAAACTCAGATTGCCAAATTCGCTGACCGTCATCCCCACTTTCATACCCACCGTGTTCTTATCAACCAGCAGGACGGCGCTATCCATACCCGCCTTAAAATACCAGACCTTATAGAATTTCTGCAGCTCCTTTGGTTTGGCATCCCTTTCCGCCAAATAAGCCAATTGCGAACCATCCTCAGAAAAACTGAAATTTTTAAACTCATTTCCGCCATTGCTAATGGTGAGCTTGTTCCCGGTGGCCAAATCAATCCATGAAACAGCAGGTTTACTGAGTGAATCCCTGGGATTTTTTGCCTGTTCAATAACCAGTTTATTTCCCCTCTCACTAAAAAAATATTCCAGCACATTGGGAAAAGAGCGATCCTTTCCATCTGTGAGATTTCGAATCACCAATTCCGATCCTGCATCAGTAGCCGCAGCCGGCGGCTCATCCCCTTCGGCATCTGTTTCATAAAGCATTTCGTACCTGCTTTCCGACCCCGCTGCTGATTCCACCTCATCCTGGTTCCTTTTCCTTTTAAGCGGTCTTTTTTCAAGGGCCAATAAGAGGGAATCAATCTTCCTGTTCAGGCTGTCTATGATTTTTTTCTCCCCTGACTGGGATTTGGGTGTCGTCTCTTTTTTCTCAATAGGTTTTTCCAGTTGCCAGGCTACCCAACCGGCTTCTTTGGCCGGCGTTTTAAAAGATTTTACCCGTGGAATTTTCCAGACGCTATCGTGGCCCAGTTCAACAATGGCAAATGAATCCTTGGGCATATCATCCGGTCTTTTCTTCCTGATCCGGGCTTCACGGGATTCTTTAAAAAATGGTTTTATTTTAAAAATAGCAAACCGGCTATCCTCGGTCACCAGGGCATTATAGCCGCGGGGAATAACTTTTTTATATAACCCATCAGTGGATTGTATGACCAGTTCGTTATCACCTTCCTGCGGGTTGATGGAATAAACCACCCATTTCCCGTTATTGCTGATCATTCTTTCCCCGATACTCTGCCAGCTATCGTATACCGAATGATCCAATGGTTTTTTTTGAGGATAAACAGCAGAAATAGCCAAGAGGCAAAAAAGGGAGAGCATCATTCTCTGCATAGTGTAGTATTTGGAGGTACTAAAGATAGGGCGAAACAATAAAATGGTTGGATGCCGGCAAATCTTATTAAATGCAAAAAGAAAATCATCCGTTCAACGAAGAGCTAACCAGTTTATACTTTTTTTCCAGTTACGAGACCATAATGCCAGAGCCTTTGTTTCAGCGCCAGGTATTGGTAGCGGCAGGCATTGGTATTGTTTTTTTGAAAGTCAGTAAATTCTTTGCCATAGCGCAGTTTGATCCAGGCCTGGTAAATTTTAGCCAGGAAATAATACCTGTATAAACGGCGCGCAGAAGCAAAAGTATGGGAACTGATATCCCGGGTTTCAATAGCTGTGAACCCGGCTTCCCTCATAAACCCGGCAAACCTTTCCATTGTTTCCAGGTAATTGACCTGCCAGCCATCCAGCCATTGACGAACAAGTGAAGTGCGATTATTTTCGGGTTTGGTAACAAACCCATCCGCCACCACCAGGCGACCGCCGGGTCTTAGTAAGCGGCTGGCTTCGCGGATAAAGTCCTGCTTATCGTCGGCGTAGCAACTGCTCTCGCAGGCCCAAATCACGTCAAAATGCTGATCCGGGAAAGTGGTCCGGCTAAAATTCATAACCTGGAAGTTGACCAGCATTTCCACAGCTTTTCCCTTTGCATTCTTCTTTGCCTGTTCAGCCTGTCGTTCACTCAATGTGATTCCGGTTACCCTTGCACCTGTTGAGGATGCAATAAAAATACTGCTGCCGCCCACTCCGCAGCCTGCATCCAGCACTTTATCGCCCGGCTGTATAGCTGCTGCTTCTTTCATTACTTCATTCATTCGTTGCAGGGAAGCCCGGAAACTCCTTGCGCTTTTATCCTGGTAGCCATAATGTATGGAAAGGCTTTTATCCAGGTCCCAGGTATCCCGGTAGGCATTCTCGGTATGGTTATAATATTCTATGATCTTATTATGATATTCACTCCGCTGCATTCAATACTAGTTTGCGTTCTTCCCTGATGAGTAAAACAATATGGATAACCAACGCTGCCGCAATTACCGTAAACCCGATATAAAACCACCGGCTTAAAAATTCGTTTTCCTTGTAAACAATAAAAGCCAGCAGGATGCCATATACCGGCTCCAGGTTGTAAGTGAGATTTACCGTAAAAGCAGAAAGGCGTTTTAATGCATTTGCTGAAAACTGGAAAGCAATAACCGAGCAGAGCCAGGACAATACCAGCAACCACCCAAAATTTGCCCACCCGGGGATAAAGGGATCGGCCGGGAACCGTTGCAAATAAAATGGCATGAGTAACGAAAGTACCACCAGGCCGCCGGTCTGCTGCCAGGTAAGCATGGTTTCCACATTCATTCTTTTCAGGAATTCCCGGTTATAGATGGGAAAAAGGGAAGCCAGGACTGCTGAAATAAGCCCGATAATAATCCCGGTCTTATATTGCGCATCAAAATGAAAAATAATATAGATCCCGGCGATGGTTATCAACCCGAGAAACATTTCGATCCAGTTGATCCTTTTCCGGAGTATCAACGGTTCAAAAAGAGCGGTAAAAAAACTGATGGCTGAAAAACAAACCAGGGCCACCGAAACATTCGAATATTTAATAGACCCATAGAAAGTTACCCAATGCAGGGCCGCTATAAATCCCACACCTGTAATCTTCAGGATATCGCGGAAAGGAATCCGTTGTATTTTTTTTAGCAAACCAAAAAGCAGCCACATGGTCAGGGCGGTAAATAATAAGCGATAGAAGACAATCATTCCCTCGTTCAGGGTTATCAGCCTGCCCAATATCCCGGTGAAGCCCGCCAGGAATACAGCGATATGCAATTGCAAAAAAGCTTTTTTCATTACTACAAACTACATGGAAACCGGTAAGGGAAAGAAAATTACTTGGATTGTGCAAGGGCCTTATTGGAAGAATCTTCGCCAACAGCATTTTCCTGTTCCACGTTCTTCACTTTTTTGCGGTAATTCGTGAAGAGACTGCGCCAGCGCAATTCCAGCACCCCGAGAATCCCTTCTTTGACAATGCCCTTATTCATTTTGGATGTGCCATGAGCCCGGTCCTGGAAAATAATGGGTACCTCTTTGATACGGAAGCCCAGTTTCCAGGCAGCAAATTTCATTTCGATCTGGAATGCATAACCTACAAAAGCAATTTCATCGAGGTTAATCGTTTCCAGCACTTCTCTTTTATAACACATGAAACCAGCGGTGGGATCTTTTACTGGCATCCAGGTTATCATCCTGGTATAGTAAGAACCGCCTTTGGACAATGCAATCCGGTTGCGGGGCCAGTTAACCACGCCCCCGCCTTTTACATAACGGGAACCAATTGCCAGGTCAGCACCTTCATGCTTGCAGGCATTGTATAAGCGGGGCAGGTCATGGGGGTTATGCGAAAAGTCGGCATCCATTTCAAAAATGAAATTGTATTGCCTGGCAATCGCCCATTTAAACCCATGAATATAGGCCGTGCCGAGGCCCATCTTGCCTTTTCTTTCTTCAATAAATAATTGTCCGGGAAATTTAACCTGCAGGTCTTTGACTATTTGCGCAGTCCCATCAGGAGAACCATCATCGATCACCAGTGCATGAAATCCATCCTGCAAATTGAATATAGCATGCAGAATATTACTGATATTCTCTTTTTCATTGTAGGTTGGTATGACGATCAATTTCTCCACGGAGAATGAATAGTACTAAATCACGAATTTACGAAATCAAAAAGCTAGTTGTCCAATTATTCACAAAATCTCGCTCCTAGTTTTTCCGCAACATGGTTCGGGTGAATATCTCTGTAAGTTTTTGTTTGGTATGCTGGGGAAAATCACCCTTCATCATCCAGTCATAATACTGGGGTTCGCTGCGCAATACATCGGCAACCGGGCGGCCCTTGAACTTGCCGAAGTTGAAGACTTCAATCCCGTTATCCATTACAAAACGGCGTGCAAAATCCACGATCTGGTCCTCGCCGATCACCTTGAGTATGGAATCAACCGTATTTCCCAGGTCCGGGTAACGGGAAAGCTGGGCTTCCAGTATTTCATGGGTGGCCGTTGCATCCACTTCCGCACCATGCGCCCCGTCCAGGGTTTTATTACAATAAAAGCGGTAGGCTGCCCCCAGGGTACGGGGTTCCATTTTATGAAAGATATTCTGTACATCCAGCAGTTTGCGGTTCTTCATATCGAATTCAACCTGGGCTCTTAGAAATTCTTCCATCAACAGGGGAATATCAAAGCGGTTTGAATTATACCCTGCAAGATCGCAGCCATCCAGCACCTGCTTGAGTTCCTGTGCAACCTGCTTGAACGTCGGACAATCCTTTACCATTTCATTCGTGATTCCATGGATATCGCTGGAGCTGGCAGGAATCGGGATCTCCGGGTTGATCAGTTTCCGTTTAACGATTTTTGTACCATCAGCCAATAATTTCACGATGGCGATTTCTACTATACGGTCCAGGCCCAGGTTGGTTCCGGTAGTTTCAAGATCAATAAAGGCAATGGGCTTATTCAGCTGCAACATCAGGTCAGTCATTTCGTTATTGAAGGATTAAACGGGTTGGTAAAGGTAACGGTTTACTGTTTTTTTCAAAATCAAATTTAGGGAAGAAACCCGGGTTGAATAAAGAAAACCAAATAGTTAAGAGGGATGAACCCCGCAAAAAACGGCAGCCTCTTAAAATGGGAATCAAGGCTTATATTTGTGAAATAATATGGCTCCTTTTTCGTTATAACTGCAAAATATCCACAAATGAAAAATAAGTTAACAGCCGCCTTTTTCCTGATCGCCACCATGGTTTTAATGGCATCCTGTGCAACTTCCCGCAAATATGGTTGCCCTATGGTCCAGGTCAAAGCTCAAAGCAACAATAGCTAATGATCGTTCGATATTATTCTATAAAATCACCGTTCCCCGGTGATTTTTTATTTTCTGTTATGCTAGTTTGCAAATAATCCTTAGTTTTGCCCCTCAATCATGAAAATCTATACTCATACACATCATCATTTCTTGCTCTGCCAGGGTAGGCCGTGATGATCGTATGCAAATCATAGGAAAGGGCTTACTCCACGGTAAGCCCTTTTTGTTTTTTAAAAGGATGCGGAATAAATCTATTGTATGCAGGAAACTTTAAAGATCGCTATTCAGAAATCGGGACGCTTATATGAGGGGTCTATGCAGCTGTTAAAAGAATGCGGTATCGAAATCAGTAATGGCCATAACCAACTAAGAGTGATGTCCGGAAACTTCCCGGTAGAGGTATTTTTCCTGCGGGATGATGATATCCCGGAATATGTACAGGATGCGGTCGCCGATATAGGGTTTGTGGGGGAAAACGTGGTATTGGAGAAAAATAAGGAAGTAAACCGGATTGAAAAATTGGGTTTTGGAAAATGCCGCCTGTCTGTCGCCGTACCAAAAGGTGGTAACCTGAAAACCATTGAAGATCTTCAAGGCCAGAAAATTGCTACCAGCTATCCCCATTTGCTGTCCGAATTCCTGAAACAAAAAGCAATCAGCGCCTCCATTCATGAGATCAGCGGCTCCGTGGAAATCGCCCCTCGGATCGGTTTGGCCGATGCGATCTGCGACCTTGTAAGTTCAGGCAGTACACTTTTCAGCAATGAACTCCATGAACTCGAAACGATCTTATTTTCTGAATCAGTCCTGGTCAGTCATAAAAATTTATCACCGGCAAAAAGCAAGATCCTGGACAGCCTCTTGTTTCGTATCCGCTCGGTGAAGAAAGCTAAGAATAACAAATATGTTTTGCTGAATGCACCCAACGATAAACTGGACACAATCTGTAAACTGCTGCCGGGTATGAAAAGCCCCACCATTCTTCCGCTGGCAGAAGCCGGCTGGAGTTCGGTGCACTCGGTCATCAACGAAACAGATTTCTGGAATGTGATTGAAAAACTGAAAAATAATGGAGCCCAGGGCATCTTAATAATACCGATTGAAAAAATGATAGTATAATCATGCAGATCTATTCTTACCCGGACAAATCTTTATGGCCCGAATTGACCCGGCGGCCGGTCGTCGATCAGGATGATTTGTATAAATCTGTTCGCAAAATCCTGGCAAAAACAAAAGCAAAAGGCGATAAAGCCTTAAAGAAATTCACATGGGAATTTGATGGCATTCAGCTTAAAAAATTAGTTGTATCAGAAAAAGAAATTTCCGAAGCACTCGCTCTGGTTCCCGAAGAACTTAAACTGGCTATTCAGCAGGCCCGGCAGAATATCGGGATTTTTCACAAAGCACAGCAGGAAGCATCGGAAAAAGTTGAAACCATGCCTGGCATACTATGCTGGCGACAGGACTCGGCTATTGAAAAAGTTGGTTTTTATATACCGGGCGGTTCAGCCCCGCTTTTTTCAACTATCCTTATGCTGGCCGTCCCCGCTTCCTTGGCTGGCTGCAAAGAAATCATCCTCTGCACTCCCCCGGGTACAGATGGAAAAATTCATCCCGCCATCCTCTATACAGCACAACTTTGCGGTATTCATAAGTTATTTAAAGTTGGCGGAGCACAGGCCGTAGCAGCCATGGCTTATGGTACAGAAACGATTCCAAAAGTGTATAAGATTTTTGGGCCCGGTAACCAATATGTAACCCTGGCCAAGCAATTGATCCAGGAAGAAGGAATTGCTATTGATATGCCGGCCGGGCCTTCCGAATTACTGGTTATTGCCGATGGCACAGCTGAACCGGCATTTGTTGCCGCTGACCTGCTCTCACAGGCAGAACATGGACCGGATTCGCAGGTAATACTGGTCACAACCGATTCAACGATGGCTTACGAGGTGAAAAACGCATTGGCCCATCAACTGGACCAATTACCAAGAAAAAAAATCGCCAGCCTTGCTTTGGAAAAAAGCAAACTGGTTATTGTAAAAGATCTTAACGAAGCGCTGGCCTTTAGTAACCATTATGCCCCGGAACACCTGATACTGGCCTGTTCAGGTGCTGAAGATTTAGGCGGCCGGGTTATTAATGCGGGCTCTGTATTTATTGGGAATTATTCACCGGAGAGTGCCGGGGATTATGCCAGCGGTACCAACCATACCCTGCCCACCAACGGCTATGCCGCTATGTACAGCGGCGTATCCCTGGACAGTTTTGTAAAAAAAATCAGTTTTCAGCAGCTGAGTAAAGAAGGCCTTGAGCGGATAGGACCTACCGTCATGAATATGGCCGCAGCCGAAGGACTGGAAGCGCACCGGAATGCCGTGGCCATCCGGATAAAAAAATAGTTATGGAATTCAAAGCAGATAATCTTGTGAGGCCCGCTATTAAAAAGATGAAGGCCTATTCATCAGCCCGACATGAATTCAGCGGTATGGCCAGCGTATTCCTGGATGCCAATGAAAATGCATTTGGTTCTCCCCTGGATAATAATTATAACCGTTATCCCGATCCCCTGCAGCTACGATTAAAAGAAAAACTGAGTCTGATCAAGGGCGTGCCTGTGCAGAATATATTCCTGGGTAATGGAAGTGATGAGGCAATCGATCTCCTGTTCCGGATTTTTTGCGAACCCGGACAAGATAATGTGCTCATTTTTCCGCCCACATACGGTATGTATGAAGTATGCGCTGAAATGAATAATGTTACTGTAAAGAAAGTTCCCCTTGCCGCGGATTACCAGCTTGACATGGAAGCCATCGAAAAGGCAATTGATCCTTTTACCAAAATGATCTTTATCTGCTCCCCAAATAATCCAACCGGTAACAGTATCCGCCGGACTGATATTGAAGTCTTGCTGAACAGCTTTGAAGGCCTGGTGGTCATTGATGAGGCTTATATTAACTATGCCCGCCAAAAAACTTTTATCCCTGAACTCACCGATTATCCCAACCTTGTTATCCTGCAAACACTATCAAAAGCCTGGGGCCTGGCGGGGCTACGGCTGGGCATGGCCTTTGCCGGCTCTCCCATTATCAATTACCTGAATAAAGTAAAATATCCTTACAATATTAATTCCGCCACCCAGCAACTGGCCCTTGAGGCATTGGAAAATATTGTTACGGTGAATGATTGGATCCGGATTACCGTGGAGCAGAGAGCATCATTGAAAGAAGAGCTTTTGAAACTTCCCTTTACCCAAATCGTCTTTCCATCGGATGCGAATTTTATCCTGGTTAAAATGCATCATGCCCGGCAGATCTATGAATTTCTTTCTGCGAAAGGCATCATAGTGAGGGATCGTTCGAATGTAATTTTATGTGATGATTGTCTCCGGATCACCATCGGCACACCGGATGAAAACAGGTTATTGCTCGAAACATTGAAAACTTATAAATTATCCTGAATGAGCCAGCCAACAACCAGCAGTGGTAAAAAAATTCTCTTTATTGACCGGGACGGAACACTGATCAAAGAAGCCCCTCCTACATACCAGCTGGATTCTTTTGATAAGCTGGAATTCTATCCCGGCATGTTTAACTGGATGAGAAAAATTGCTCTAGAACTGGATTTTGAACTGGTTATGGTAAGCAACCAGGATGGGTTAGGCAGTCCCTCTTTCCCTGAAAACAGTTTCCTGGCCGTTCACCAGTTTGTGATGCGGAGTCTGGAAAATGAGGATATCCATTTTTCTGCCGTACATATTGACCGGAGTTTTCCTGACGATAAATCCCCCAACCGCAAACCGGGTACGGGCATGCTGGAAGCATATCTCAATAATCCCGATTATGATATTCCCGGTTCATTTGTAATTGGCGACAGGATCACCGAT
>DASUMO010000489.1:0-3216 GCA_036277695.1 Chitinophagaceae bacterium | reverse complement strand
GGCCTGGTCGAGAATATCCTCAAGCCTGATGCGGAACTCCACATCCAGTCTTTCTTTAGTCCCCGCCAGTTGCAATTTTAACTCGTTCAATTTATCCTTTATAGCAGCCAGCAAATGTTCCACATGTTCTTTTTCCTTTACCTTATGCCTGAGCTCACTTTCTTTTTCGCTTAACTGGTTGCGGAGATTATAATAAGCCTGGTCCGCTTCGTTCAGGATGGATTGTTCTTCTTCCTTCCTTCTCATCATCTCAATTAATCCTTCTTCAATCTCTTTTAATGAAACAGTAGACTGCTCAATACTTGTAACGGTATCCGAGAGGCTGGTTGTATTGTTCTCGATCTGCTGGTTCAGGTCCTGGAGCTGGTTACTCTTAAATTCAAGTTCCTGTTTCAGGGCATTGATCTTGCTCTGCTGCCGGGTAACATGCAGGTTAAATTCATTGAATTGCTGTATCGCTTCATTGTAGCTGGCTTCAGCTGATTTGAAATGCTCATCGGCTTCCGCGAGTTTCATTCCATAAGACTGCAGCTGCTCATTGTATTCGACCAGCTGGTTGCGAACGCCTTCCACCGATTGCTGGGTTTGTTGCATCTGGTGTGTCAGCTCTTCGAGGCGATGCAGGCTATTGGTCTGCATGGAGTGTAAATTCTCCAGTTTATTATGCAAGGAAAATACCTGGTTGGTCAGTTGCTGGATCTCTCTTTCCGTCTCCCGGACTGCGCTTTCCCGCAAATCCTCGTTAAAGGCGATGACCTCATTGTGGCGGGCCTGGATCTCACTTCTCAATTTTTCCACCACCTCATCCTGCACGGCAATCTCCTCCTGCAATTTTTCCAGGTTTTTTACCCGCCCGATCTTCTTCCCTTCGATCAAACCCACACTTCCACCCGTAAGCGAATATTTACCTTTTACATATTTGCCGTTTTTCTCGATAACCACAAAACCATTGCTGTTTTGCAGGGCATCTTCATTGTCCGCAATAAATACATTGCCCAATAAATGCTCCGCCAGTTTCCGGTATTTCTCTTCCACATCCACAACGCTCATCGCTGGAACGGCTCCTGCCAGTTGGTGCGGGCCCTCTTCTGTTTCTTTGCTGTTGATCTTGTCGAGCAGGAAAAAATTGGCCTTGCCTTTTTTGTGATCATCCAGCAAATGCACCGCCTGCAGGCCCTCCTGCAGGTCATTGACCACGTAATAACTAAGATAAGGTTCCAGCACATTTTCGAGGGCGGTCCTGTACTCCTCGTTTACATACAAAATATCAGAAAGGATGGGTGATGTATGATTCCATTGATTATTGTTATGCAGGAATTTTACCGAATCAGGATAACCCTCCATCGAATCGATCATACTCTTCAACAGGTCGTGTTCATTCTTTTTCGAATCCAGTTTCCTTGTTTCATCGGCCAGTTCATTGCGTAATCCTTCCAGTAGTGACTGGGTTTGCAATATTTGTTCCCTGGTATTTTCCTGGTGTTGCTGAAGCTGTTCAAGGTCCACTTTCTTAATGTTCAGCTCTTTTTCTTTCAATATTCTTTCCTGGTCCAGGTGATGACGATCCTCTTCGCGATGCTTTCTTTCTTCTTCAATTTGGGTGATCAGGCGTTGAAGGTTTTGCACGGAAGTATCTGCCACGGCCACCCTTTTTTCGGCATCAAACTGGTTGCGCTGCACCTGCTGGTATTCGCTTCGGAGCGAATCGAGTTGGCGGCGTTTTTCATCCAGCACTTCGCGTTTCGACACAGATTCATTTTGCAACTGCTGCAATTGTTCTGCCAGTTGACTCAATGTACCGGATTCCTCTTCAACCTGCATTTTAGTAAACCCTATACTCTCCTCGATGCCCCTGAGCTGGCCGGCGGCCTTTTGCAGAAATTCCTGCAAATTATTTTCTCTTTCATGCAGGTATTCGAGACGCTGGGCTGCCAGGTTTTTATCATTTTCCTTTGTTCTTACCTGTTGTACCAGTTCGTTAAAAGCATGCTGCATGCTCTGCAACTGGCGTTCCTTTTCAATAAAGCCCAGTTTTTCATGTTCGAGGGCTGCTTCTTCACCGGCGATCTCGGCTTCCATGCGGATTCGCTTATCGGTTTCCGTATCGTGTTGCTCAGTCAGTTCCTTATACGTAAGATTAAAACCTTCCAGTGCCGCCTTTGCCAATTCAATGCTGATCTCGCGGTAATCCTTTTTTATTTCGTGATATTTCTCGGCTTTTTTTGCCTGGCTTTCGAGTGCCTTGAGCTGGTTGTTGATTTCAAATAAAAGATCCTCGATCCGGGCCAGGTCCTGTTCGGTGGCATCCAGTTTCAGTTTGGCTTCTTTTTTCCTGGTTTTATAAATGGAAATACCGGCTGCCTGTTCCAGCATCCGCCGGCGGCTATTATCCTTATCCTTGATCAGGTCATCCACCATGCCCAGCTCGATGATTGCATAGCTGTCGGTGCTGACACCGGTATCCATAAAAAGATTCTGGATATCCTTGAGCCTGCATTGTACATCATTGAGGCGATATTCAGATTCCCCGCTTTTATAGAATTTGCGGGTAATGGTTACCGTGCTGAACTCAGTGGGTAAGAGGTTCTTGGTATTTTCAAATGTCAGGCTTACTTCTGCCAGCCCGGAAGCAGAACGTGTTTTTGATCCGTTGAATACAAGGCTGTCCAGGTTTTCACTACGCAGATGGCTGATCTTTTGTTCCCCGATTACCCAACGGATACTATCTACGATATTTGATTTGCCGCAACCATTGGGGCCTACAATGCCCGTGATATTGTCGTCGAAATTCACAATGGTCTTATCGGCAAAGCTTTTGAAGCCTTTGATCTCTAAACTCTTTAGTCTCACAGATTTCGGGTTTTATTAGCGGCGAATTTAAGTCAATAAGCCTGAATAAAAGGTTTGGCAATGAGGCTTTTATTCACAATGAAGACCCAAAAATGTGAGGAAAGGGCGGCGGCAGGGGAATTGGTTTATTGCTTAATCAAATTTCACATAACGGCGATCACTCACTTTTTTATAATAATCGGAAGGCATATCAGGGATCTTTTTCCTACTATAGGCATTGGTGGGTATGGAAAATTTAATTACCATTCCTCCCATACCTGTAACCCGGATGATATAATTACCCGCGTTCACATTGGCAAATTCATAAAAACCATCCTGGGTAGTAAGTACGGTCCTTGCTCCCCGAATTTTCTTGATAGTGGCATC
>DASUMO010000488.1:0-3578 GCA_036277695.1 Chitinophagaceae bacterium | reverse complement strand
GTAAGTACGGTCCTTGCTCCCTGAATTTTCTTGATAGTGGCATCGTCGAATGGATTATAAAGGTCCTGGGCCATGGAGAGATTGGCAGCCGTATTGGGTAATAACACGATACGTTTATAGGAAGCGGGATATCGGCTGCCTTTTGACTGGTTGTAGATCTTGCCATATACAAGTTTCTCCAATACAACCCGCGTTTTTGCCTGGTATTGCTGGGCAGAAAGGTTAAAAAGATATCCCAGGGCTATGGCGAAACACGCCAGCCGGGAAAACAGTATTCTTTTCATAATAATTTCTTTTAGTGTCACTGGTAAATGCTACTGGTTGATGGTAGTATCGACGGCCACTATTTCGGAAAGATCAGGATTAGTTACCTGGCTAACCTGCGTCACTGGGCGTCCCTGGGGTACTAATTCCAGTTTGTTTTTCAACTTGATAATCCTCGACCGGTAATCAACAATGGTATAGTGGGCCGTATCTATATTCTTTTTTGTTTTATCAAAATCAAGAACCGGCAGGGGGCATTGTTTATAATTATAGGCCGATAAGGTAAGCAGGGGAAAACTTAAATAACCTTTTGCATCAGCCGTGGCCACCACTTTTACATCGAAACAACGCATTTGAAAACGCTGGCCCTGGGGGTCGATCTGGAACTGGGGTTTGTCTTCCCTGACATCAAAACGGTCATCCCGTGACACAATATCTCCTTTTATGGTCCATACTTCTTCTGTTGTATCCGCTTTCTTCATCCAGCTTTCGGTTACGCCTTTGGAAACAACAAACAGGACCAGGTAGCCAGCAAAGGCCCCGCCGAATTTGAGTTGCATGCCTTTAAAAGGGCCCTCAAGATTTCCCACACTGGGCAGGAATTTGAATAAAAGAAAGGCCGGGATCAGTGGCAGTATAAACCATGCCAGCAAATAAATAAATTCAGTCATGATGCATGATTTTAGTATGTACAATAGTGGCTACTACTCGGAACGGTGGTTGTTTAACAAGGCAGGAATCGGGCAAGATCTAATCTGCAATAAAATTAGCCCGCAAGAGAAGCGAAGTCAATTCCCTTTTAGTAGTATTAACTTTTCTTGTATGCGTTGGATAAACTCCCCGAAAGAGGGCATAGCTCACCCGGCATCGCTTAATTTTACATGATTACCAGTTGGATATTATCACTCTATTATGAAAAAAAGGGAGCACGCCTTAGAAATTTTTAAAGCAGCTGTAGCAGCAGTGCAACCCCGGCAATTATTGCCGCAATACCTGCTTATAAAAAATGATATTCTTGAGATTGACGGATTAGCCTATCCTTTACAAAAGAATAAGTTATTTGTAGTCGGCGCAGGGAAAGCCTCGGCAGCCATGGCGTCAGCGGTGGAGAACATCTTGGGAAAGCGAATCTCGGAAGGGTTCATTGCATCAAAATATGCTCACTGCCTGCCCTTAGAACATATTCAATGTTTTGAATCGGCCCATCCTGTTCCGGATGAGAACAGTGTTAAAGCTGTTTCCCAAACGCTTGCGATCCTGCAAAAAGCCGGGCCCGGTGACCTGGTTCTTTGTCTCCTGAGTGGTGGTGCCTCTTCCCTATGGGCTGATATTCCGGCGGAACTTTCACTGAAGGACCTACAGAACACATCAAAACTATTACTGAAAATTGGTGCCGATATCGGCGAATTAAACAGTATCCGGAAACATTTATCCACGATAAAAGGGGGGCAATTGCTCCGGCAGGCCCCAGCATCCACTTGGGTGACGCTAATAATTTCCGATGTACCCGGTGATGACCCTTCGGTGATCGCCAGCGGCCCCACCGTTCCGGACCCGGTGAAATTCGAGGACCTGCTGACGATAATTGATAAATATGACATGCGGGAAAAGTTGCCGGTCCCGGTATGGGAATATATTCAAAAAGGAGTCCGGGGATTGATACCGGAAACCCTGAAACCCGGCGACCCGGTTTTACAAAGAGCACGAACCCTGCTCATTGGCAATAATGCTTTAGCCCTGGCGGCTGCCGGGAAAGAAGCGGAAAAACTGGGCTACCATTTTGTTATAGTTAATGATAAAATGTATGGGGATTGTTCAAGGGCTGCAAGCGACCTGGTTAACTATATTGAAAAATACAATGGCCCCTTACCGGCCTGTTTGGTCACCGGAGGAGAGACGACGGTAAAACTCAAGGGCCAGGGAAAGGGTGGAAGGAACCAGCAACTGGCCCTGCAATGCCTGGTTGACTGGCCCATAAAACCGGACAGGGATATCTGCCTGCTAGCCGCCGGAACTGATGGCACCGATGGACCAACCGACGCAGCCGGCGCAATTGTTGACAAACTGGCGATTCAACAGGCAAACCTTCTACAATTAAATCCGGCCAGGTATCTTGAGGAAAATGATTCCTATCATTTCTTTGAAAAAACCGGCTCTTTACTAATAACCGGTCCCACGCAAACCAATGTAATGGACTTAACTATAACACTTGTTGAATAACCATCGTTATTTTTGCAAAGTATTAAGCCCGGCTTTTCATTTGATTCATGATTTTTGCAATAGATAAGATATGTCATTACGCCAGTTTATCTCTTCCCGGAAATTATTAAGACCACTCCATTTTATCAAAGACAGTGCTACCCTGGGCTGGAAAGAGTTTGCCGGTTTATTTGGGCTGCATGAGGATGTATTTTTTGATCCCCGGCATAAAAAAATTGACAAACCGGTCACCGCTATCCTGGTGGGTGCCGGGCACAGAGGGAATATTTATGCCCAATATGCAATTTATAATCCCCGTGAATTGAAGATCGTGGGGGTAGCCGATAACAATACAGCCCGGAGAAAAAAAATTGCGATTGAACATGGCCTCTCACCCCATCAATGTTTTAAGAAATGGGAAGATGTTTTTGAACAGGGAAAATTTGCAGACGCAGTCATCATAGCAACCCCCGATTTTTTACATACCCAGCCCTGTCTTGCAGCACTGGATGCCGGCTATGATGTATTGCTCGAAAAACCCATCGCCCCAACGGCTGATGAATGCCGGCAAATCCTGGAAAAAGCAAAATCCAGCGGACGTATAGTGGCTGTTTGCCATGTGTTGCGCTATTCACCTTATTACCGCGAAATAAAAGAAGTGTTGGATGCCGGCCTGATTGGCGATATTATAAGTATCCATCATATGGAACCCATCGGGCATATCCATATGAGCCACTCCTATGTTAGGGGCAAATGGCGAAACAGCAAAACCACACCGATCATCCTGGCCAAATCCTCGCATGATACCGATATAATACGCTGGCTGGTCAATAGCCCGGTACACGATGTGCATTGCTTTGGCAACCTGCGCTGGTTTACCAATGCCAATGCTCCGAAAGGAAGTACGGAGCGATGCACGGATGGCTGCACGGTTGAGCATAGTTGCCCTTATTCCGCTATACAGATCTATTACCGCGACAGGAAAAGACTCTATGTATTCGATATGCCGCCGGAGAAAAGTGATTGGGGTGAATTTATCCTGGAACAGCTTCGCACCACGGATTATGGAAGATGTGTATACAGGATGGACAATGATCAGCCCGATCACCTCACGG
>DASUMO010000487.1:0-4123 GCA_036277695.1 Chitinophagaceae bacterium | reverse complement strand
GTTCATGACCTGGGAGAAAAAATTGTTTTGTATTTCGGGAATGATCACGGCTATCGTCCTGCTTTTATTCTGTCGCAAACTGCTGGCATGGGGATTTGGCTGGAAACCCAGCTTAACAGCCAGTGCCTTTACCCTGTCTTTTGTTTCCTGGCTGATCTCATGGCTATCCCTTAACGCACGTGAAACGGTGGATATGGCAAGATTGAGCTCTTCGGCCAGTTTTTTAAGATTCACATTGTCCATATAATAGCAAAGCTTTGAGCCGGTTTCAGCAAACCAGGTGATAAAGGTGGCGAATTTCGCAAAGGTTTGAATAGAAAGTTATCCCACCCCGGTATGGTGAATAACGCTTAAAAGTTCTTGTCTAAACCCTTCAGGCTGTCAACCGGAAAGGCATGTTAAAATTGCTTAATACTCAGACAATTTTCCAAAGCTTGCAAAGCTGCATTATTTCTTTTTTTGTATTGCTTGTTTGAAACCATTCGATTCAAATGCAAAAAAGCATGCTTCATTGCAACGGATCAATTATAATCGATGATATAAAACGCACCCATGCATAAATATTTTTCCGCATTACTGGGATTCATTTGCTTTTTCTATACTGCCCATGCCAACGATACCACGCTATCAGCCGTAAGAAAATCTGCGGGAAATCCTGGATTGAGGTTGCCCACGGGGTTTTCAGCCCGGATTGTTGCAGATAGCCTGGGTAAGGCAAGGCATATTGTGGCAACAAAAAATGGCGCTTTATATATTAAACTCAGTAAACTGTTAAATGGCAAAGGGATCTTACGGGTAAGGGACACAAATAATGACGGCCGGGCGGATGAGATAAAAGGTTTTGGCAATTATATCGGAACAGGTATAACTATAAAAGATGGGTATTTATATACTTCGTCCAATGAAGAAGTATACAGGTATAAATTGGATGCCGAAGAAGAGGTAATTAATCCCGAGTCCCCTGAGATAATCATTAAAGGCCTGGTAAATGGCCGGCAGCATAATACAAAATCCATTGTACTGGATGATCAGGGCAATATTTATGTCAATATTGGGTCACCCTCAAATTCCTGCCAGGAAGTGGACAGGGGCAAGGGTTCCCGGGGAAAAGATCCCTGTCCCGTACTGGATTCCGCCGGTGGTATCTGGCAATTCAGGGCAGATAAAACAGGGCAGTCATACAGGGAAGGCGTAAAATATGCCACTGGCTTACGAAATGTCATGGGATTGGATTGGAATTACGAAATCAATGAACTGTTTGTGGTGCAGCATGGCCGCGACCAGCTGGACATGTTTCCTGAATATTTTACTCCCCAGCAAAATGCAGTGATCCCCGCTGAGGAAATGTTCATGGTAAAGAAGGGATCTGATTGTGGCTGGCCCTATTGTTATTTTGATGTACAACAGCATAAAAAAGTGGCGGCCCCGGAGTATGGAGGGGATGGAAAAAAAACCGGCCGATGTGAGGGGAAGACTCAGCCTGTTGTCGCCTTCCCGGCGCATGCGGCACCGAATGCCTTATTATTTTATACGGGGAGAATGTTTCCAGATAAATATAAGAATGGAGCTTTTGTCGCTTTCCATGGTTCCTGGAACCGCTCACCGGAACAGCAGGAGGGGTATTATGTTGCGTTTGTGCCATTTAAAGAAGGCAAACCCAATGGCCCCTGGGAGGTTTTTGCAGATGGATTTGCAGGAGTCGAAACTGTCATGTCGCCCCGCCAGGCACAGCATCGTCCTTGTGGCCTGGCCCAAGGGCCCGATGGTTCGCTTTATGTCAGTGATGACGTGAAAGGAACGATATATAGAATTATTTATTCGCCAGGTAAAAAATAGTTTCAATGAAAATAATCATGCTATTCTCCCCCGCATTTGCCATTGCTGCTTTTCTGTTTGATTTGCCCCCTGTTGACAAAGCGACAATGGAAAGAGGGAAAAAAATCTATACACTTTACTGTGTCACTTGCCATCAGGCCGATGGTGGTGGGGTGCCGGGTTTGAACCCCCCTCTTGAAAAAACAACTTATGTTGCCGGAAACAAGACCAGGTTGATAAAAATTATCTTAAAAGGAATGAATACGCATGAAGAAATTGATGGCGAAACCTACACGAATGTGATGCCACCCTTTAATTATCTAAAGAACCAGGAGATAAGCGACGTGCTGACTTTCATCCGTAATAGCTTTGGTAATAAATCATCGGTGATTACGCCCGGAGATGTCAGGTATGTTAGGTCCCTGAAAAAGTAAAGACAGGGTTTTCTTGAAACAATGAGCCTTAATAATGCCAGCGCACAAAGGCCTCCATCGCTGCATAATGGGTAAGACCAAGATCTGCATACAAGGCAGCTGTCGCTGCATTTCTTTCCTCGGCTCTTTGCCAGAATTCCCGGGAATCACTTCCCTGGAAAGGCACCATATCTTTTTGTGACTGGTGAATAAAAATGCCGAATCGTTTTTTTAATACCTGGTCGGGGCTCATGGGAATGGCCATTTCAATTTCTTCAATATTCCATTCCTGCCAGGCTCCTTTGTATAACCAAAGCCAGCAGTCCTTTAACCATTCGTCACCGGCTGCTTTTATTCTTTTCAATGATTCCAGTACCACGTTAAAACAAACGATATGGGTGCCGTGGGGGTCGGCGAAATCACCGGCACAAAAAACCTGGTGAGGTTTGATCTGCCGGAGCAATTCCATCGTAATGCGGACATCTTTTTCTCCCATAGGTTTTTTCTCAATGGTGCCGGTTTCATAAAAGGGGAGATTCTGAAAATGTATATTCTCATCTTTGATGCCCACATAGCGGCAGGTAGCCCGGGCTTCACAACGGCGAATCAATCCTTTTATGGCCCGGATCGTGGGGGTATCAACCTGGTTGGATTTTTTGCGTTCAATAAACTTTCTTGCATCGGCCAGGATTTTTCCTGACTTCTTAGTATCAATACCCGCAATCTCTTCAAAGCCTACTGCAAAATCAAGGAACCTTGTTACGAATTCATCGGTGACGGCAATGTTCCCGGATGTCTGGTAACCGACATGCACATCGTTGCCCTGTTCATGCAGTCGTTGAAATGTGCCACCCATACTAATGATATCATCATCGGGGTGGGGGGAAAAGATGATAACTCTTTTGGGAAAGGGTTCCGAACGTTCGGGATGCGCCGGGATGTTTACATTGGGTTTGCCGGCAGGCCAACCGGTAATGGAATCCCTCAACATGTAAAATACTTGCAGGTTAATTTCGTACGCATCACCTTTCTCCACCAGCAGGTCGCTAAGGCCAAATTCATTATAATCGCCATTGGTTAGACTCAGTACCGGTTTTTTCAGTTTAAGCGCCATGTTCACCACGGCTTTCTTGATCATTTTCGGGGTCCATTCACATTCGCCGGTAAGCCAGGGCGATTTGAAACGGGTGAGTTCAGCGGCGGCCGATTCATCCACCACAAATGTGACATCGTCATGGTTCTGCAATAAAGAAGCCGGCACATGTTCGGAATCATCTTCCTCCACTGCTTTTTTCAGTACCTGTGCCTTGGCAGGTCCCCAGGCCATCAGGATAATTTTTTTGGACTGCATGATCGTACCGATACCCATGGTGATGGCCAGTCGCGGAACTTCAGATATATTGGCAAACTCATAGGCATTCGCAATGCGGGTAGAATTGTCGAGCGTGATCAGCCGTGTTTTTGAATAAAGGCCTGATCCCGGTTCATTAAAACCAATATGCCCGTTATTTCCTATGCCTAGGATTTGCAGATCGATGCCCCCGGCTGCTTTTATTTTTTTCTCATATTCCTGGCAATGATTTTTTATATCTTCTTTACGGGTGGCACCGTTGGGGATATGGATATTTTTAGGGTTGATATCTACATGATCAAAAAGATTGACCCGCATAAAACGATTATAGCTTTGCAGGGCATTGTTGTCAATCGGGTAATATTCATCCAGGTTAAAGGTGATCACATTTTTAAAACTCAGTTTTTCTTCCCGGTGCATCCTCACCAGTTCGGCATACAATGTCTTTGGAGTGGAGCCGGTGGCTAATCCCAGCACGCATTTTTCTTTGTTTTTTTGTTTATCACGGATCAGTTCCGCCACCTGGCGGGCAACGAAAAATGAA
>DASUMO010000486.1:0-9145 GCA_036277695.1 Chitinophagaceae bacterium | reverse complement strand
TAGCCCCAAGGCAAATGATGATCACGAGTTCACCCAGCATATCGCCAATCCCTTTTTTTACGGAGTGTGACAACTGATCGGCCGGTATGCCCAGTAAACCGCCTGCCAATAATGCAACAATGAGAAAGGCAAGAAATGCATTGAGTTTTCCCCAGGTAAGCAGCAGGATCAATAATAGAATGCAGAGCAATACGATCAATAAAGTCATAATCCCGCTTTGGCTTGATTTGAATTACCCGAATATAATAAAAAGATAAAGGCGGGCTGTCGTATTTGCTTTCTTACCCCGTCCCATGGTTCGTCCTTTTGGGCCATGCCCCTTATTCCGGTATTTTTGCCACGCTAACCGCGAAACGGGGCTGCAGGGAATGGTACTTCTCTGCGTTACTGGCTTCGCGGTTAAATCTAAAAAAATGAATCTACCCAAACGATACCTGGTTACCTCAGCCCTCCCCTATGCCAATGGACTGAAACACGTGGGCCATCTTGCCGGTGCTTATATTCCGGCTGATATTTATGTGCGGTATTTAAGAGCCCAAAAACGGGATGTTGTATTTGTATGTGGCAGCGACGAACATGGTACAGCGATTCCCATCCAGGCGATGAAAGAAAAAACCACGGCCCGGGAAATCATTGACAAATACCATGAAGCCATGAAAGAAGATTTTGAAGATCTTTCCATCAGCTTCGATATTTACCACCGTACCAGTGAGCCCCTGCACCATGAAACTGCACAGGAGTTTTTTACTTACCTCAATGAAAGAGGCGAACTGGAAACAAAGGAGACGGAACAATATTTTGACGAATCCGCCAGGACTTTCCTGGCCGACCGCTTTATTAAAGGCATTTGTCCGAATTGTGGCAGCGACCGAGCCTATGGCGATCAATGCGAGAATTGTGGCCGGACACTAAGCCCCGATGAACTCATCAATCCTGTCAGCACACTGAGCGGTCAGCCACCCGTAAAAAAGAAAACCACCCATTGGTACCTGCCATTGGGCAAACACGAGGATTTTTTAAGAAAATGGATCCTGGAACAACATAAAGATGACTGGCGTTCTACCGTACTCGGACAATGCAAAAGCTGGATCGAAGGCGGCTTGCAGTCGAGGGCCGTTACCCGGGACCTGGATTGGGGTATAAAAGTTCCTGTATCATTAAAACAGGGTAAGGATACAGGACCATCTGTTGAAGGCAAAGTTCTCTATGTGTGGTTTGATGCCCCGATCGGCTATATCAGCGCCACCAAACAATGGGCGATCAATCAAAACAAAGATTGGCGGCCCTATTGGTATGAGCAGGACACCCAGTTGGTACATTTTGTAGGAAAAGATAATATCGTATTTCATTGCATCATCTTCCCGGTTATGCTCAATCTGCATGGAAATATTCTTCCTGCCAATGTACCGGCCAATGAGTTCCTGAACCTGGAAGGTGATAAAATGAGCACCAGTCGTAACTGGAAACTCGACATGAGGGATTATATCAATGATTTTGTGAAAAAAGACAATGGTGGTGAACAGTGCGTGGACATGCTTCGTTACTACTTAACCCAGATTGCCCCTGAAACCAAGGACAGTGAATTTACCTGGAAAGGTTTCCAGGATGCGGTGAATAGTGAACTGGTTTCCATTTTTGGAAATTTTGTGAACAGAACCTTTGTGTTAATGCATAAACTTTGCGGGGGCAAAGTTCCCAAACTGCATGAAGACATACTGGATGAAAAAGACCGCGCGCTGGTCAGCGAAATCCAACAGGCAAAAACCAGGGTGGAAATGCTGCTGGAGGAATATAAATTCCGCGAGGCCCTCTACGAAGTGATTGACCTGTCGAGAAAGGGAAATAAATACATGCAGGAAAAAGAACCCTGGATCCTGACCCGTCAATTGCAGGAGAATCCCGGGGTCCAAAAAAATATCGATAACTGCCTGCATCTTTGTTTGCAGTTAACCGCTAACCTGGCCATACTGGTCAATCCATTTTTACCCAACACTGCAAAAAAAATGCTGCATATGATGAAGGTGGTGGATAAGATGCTGGACTGGGAAAATGCGGGCAAATTGAAACTTTTGAGTGTGGGTTATAGCCTGAGGGAACCCCAACTATTATTCCGGAAGATCGAGGATACCGAGATAACAGAACAAATTGAAAAATTAAAAAAAGGAATGGTGAAAACTGAAGACGAATCAAAACCGGGAAACGGATCGCCAACCCAGGAAAATAAGCCCCCCATTCAATATGATGATTTTGCAAAACTGGAACTCAAAGCCGCGACCGTAATAGCGTGCGAAAAAGTTGCAAAGGCCGACAAACTTTTAAAGCTGGAAGTGGACCTGGGCAGCGAAAAAAGAATCATTGTGTCCGGCATCGCCCAGCATTATCAACCTTCGGATATGGTTGGCAAACAAGTTATAGTTGTGACCAACCTGGCCCCCCGGAAAATGAAGGGAATCGAGAGCCAGGGGATGATACTCACAGCCGAAGATAAGGATGGAAAATTGCAGCTGCTCCGGCCGGAAAACCCGGTGAGCCCGGGTTCAATTGTTAGTTAGTTGTAAAACCTGCCTGAAAACGCAAGCACTTCCTGGTTATGAATGCGTTTTGTCCGTATTCCTCATCGAATTTGAGTAAATTCATATTTAAATTCATTCCGCACCTTGGCCGCAAAACGCATAAGCAAAAAATTTCTGAAAGTTTCAGGCCTTATTATCGGCAGTTTCCTTGTCCTGCTGATTGCGTTCCATTTCTGGTTTGTCTATCATGCAGAAAAAATCATACAGGATCTGGTGGCTTCCCGGTCCGATGGAAAGATCCGGCTGGACGTAGAAAACTTTAAGTTCAACTGGTTCAGCAAAAAAATGGAATTGGAAAACGCCGCTTTTTTCACAACCGATTCCGCCACCGCCGGGACCTCCTATCGTTTCAGTGTGCCACAAATCAAACTCAGTGTAAAGGCAGTTTATCCTCTTTTATTTGAAAATAAAGTACTGATCAATAAACTGAGTCTACAGGGCCCCGATATTGTTGTCACCCGCCTGCGAAGTTCTAAAGACAGTACCCGTAGCGATAAATCCTCCATCCCCCAGGAAATGGGCCGGATCTATAAATCCATACAGGATGCGCTAAAGGTATTGAGTGTCGACAAATTCGAAATTGAAAATGCCCGTTTCACCCTGCTCAATAAAATACAACCAGACCAATTACCCGTCACGATCAGCCGCATCGATTTTCACATTGATAACCTTGAAGTAGATACAAGTCAACTGACCGGCAGGGAAAAAATATTTTTCAGCGATAATGTTGTTTTCAAATCAAGGGACCAGGCCATTACATTTCCCGACGGAAGGCATAAGCTCAGTTACCGCAAATTCCGGATCAATATTGAAAAAAAGATTGTGGAGATCGATAGCTGTACTGTTTCCGCCCTGCCTACGGACAGCGCTTCGAGTGATTTCAGCATTTTTTTTGATGAACTGGTCATGACCAATATTGATTTTGATACCCTTTACCGGGCGGAAGTGATCAAAGCGGATTCGGTTTATTGTGTCAACCCCCAGTTCCGGCTCCATGTAAACCTCGACAAAAGGAATGGCGGCAAAAGAGGACCTCCGAAACTGGATGAAATCATCCGCCAGCTCACCGGCGACCTGATGCTGAATTTCGTGGTGGTGAATAATGCCAGTTTTGATATTACCACCCTGCGTAACGGCATACCGAATTCCTATTCTTCCGAAAAGAACAATTTTGAAATGCAGGGCCTGCGTATCGATAATGATGCCGAACGGCCCTTGCGGGTCAGCAAATTTGCACTTGCCATCCGCAACTATGAAAACTTTTTGCGGGACAGTGTTTATAAAATGCAGTTTGACAGCGTTCTTTTCAATGATGACAAGATCCTGCTCAGTGATTTTACCTTCCGGAAAGTCATTAACGGCAAGACCATAAATAGTTTTAAGGTACCCCGGTTCCAAATGACCGGCCTTTCCTGGGATGATCTTTTATTTGATCAAAAGCTGAGAGCCCGGCAAGCTACATTGTTTAATCCGGAGATCCTGTTTACAGAAAACACGAATAAAAAAGAAAGGAAAAAGAACCGCAACATTTTTGAGGTGCTGGCCAGTATCAACGAGGTAATCATGCTGGAAGACCTGGATATTATAAACGGCAATATTGATCTCCGGCTTAGTGGTGGAGTCAACTTAAACCTGAAACAAGCTACGCTTTCTGTTGAAACCCGTTCCCTGCTGGAATCGGACAGGCTGGCTTCTATCCGGCGATCGGTGAACTACCTGGATTTCAAAAAAGGCGAACTGCGTATTAATGACTTGCTCTTGCAACTGGATAATATCAGGTATGCGGGGGTAGAAAGCCGTTTGATAGCCGGTAAAGCTTATATCAGCAGCGGTAGCGGGGCGATCCATGGTATACTTAAAGGGGTAGTCATGGATGAGATCCTGATCAATGAGTATACAGGTGATGTGAGTATCGGCAATATCTATTGGAGTGACGCGGATATTAAGATCAATAACCCGCTATTCGGCCAAAATAAAAATGCATCCGCCGTTAGCCTGAATGATATTCATGGCCGCAATACAAAACTGCAGGCGATGATCAAGGGAAAGAATATCTCCGCTTTTTTTGACGAGTTGGGAGCCATTGCATTTCTTTCTGAACCGGGTGAAAAACCGTTGATAGCAGGGTTGAACCTTCGCGGAAAAGAACTAAAAATGACGGACTCGTTTTCCAAAATGACAATTTCATCTTTTATGGTGGAAGACCTGGACAAATCAACGGTCAAAAATTTTGAATATAATAAAACAGAGGGCATGGATTCGCTTTCAATCAGCATACCTGAACTCAGCTTCATTCCAAATATCCAACAAGCTATGGCCGGTGAGGTCCGCTCGGATGAAATTGTAATTCACAAACCGGTAGTTAACGTATTCTCCCATAAAGCAGAGAACAAAGGACATTCCATTTTCTCCTTACCCCTTAGCCGTGTCAAAAAACTGATCATCCGGCAACCGGAACTGAATTTATCAATACAATCAGGTAAAACGGCTACCTGGCTCCAGTGGAATGGAAAAGCCAGTGAACAGAATTCCATTCAGTTGCTGGATATTACTGCCGAAGACCCCGTTGTTCGGGTAGGGGGCATGAATTTCTCTATTAATAATTTTGTATTTACTGGCGCCAATGGCAAAAAATTCGATGCCGGCCAGGGACAGGTTACAGCAAGATTATCCGATCTTTTATTTAATTCTTCTCCTAAAAATGAACCAGCCTGGAAGGCGACATTGAATGAGTTCCAGGGCCGGGACTTTATCATAGACAGCATTGGCCGGCAGTCAGGCCGCCTGGTTATTCAATCCCTGGGATTGAAGGACCTTATTATCAATTCAAGCGATCTCTTGCATCCACGGCAGCTGATAAAGGCCAATAAAACATTTATCCTTCAACAGGTAACGGGTGAATACACTGATGTAGAAAATCGCTTCCAATGGTTTAATGCGGGTTATAATAAAAATAGCCAGCTCGTGTCGCTGGATTCGTTTAGTTATAGCCCCACGCCACCTAAGGAAGTTTTTGTTGCCAGCCGCCCCTACCAGACAGATTATCTCCAGATCAAAACCGGCGCGATTGATATTGGCCCGTTTGATATCGACAGCTACCTGGTCGATACTGTGATCAGGGTTGGCAGGATCCGGTTCAATGATGTTGTGCTGAATGATTTCAGGGACAGGCGCCCCCCCTTCCGGGGCGGTATTATAAAACCCCTGATGGTAAACAGGATCAAGACAATCCCGGTAAAGATTGCTGCCGATTCACTGATCTTTAATAATGCTGATATTACTTATGCGGAATTAAATCCCAAAACAAACCAAACGGGTATTATCACGTTCAATAACACCACCCTGAAATTTTTTCCGGTCCGTAACTTTAATTTCAGTGCAACCGATAGTCTCCGCATTCATGCCAACGGCTACCTGATGGATTCGATCTGGGTCCGGCTCCGGTTAAAAGAATCTTACACCGATTCGCTCTCCGGTTTCCTGCTCACGCTTCGGATGAAGCCGGCTGAGCTTCGCCTGCTGAACCCGGTACTCACTCCGCTGGCTTCCGCCCGCTTACGATCGGGGCGCCTGGATAGCTTGAGTATGCGGGTAGCGGGAGGAGAGTATATGGCCTATGGGGAAATAAAAATGAACTATCACGACCTGAACATCGAAATCCTTCGCAATGGCACCGATCGAAAAAAAGGATTTTTGACAATGCTGGCCAACAGTTTTATTATCCGCAATAAAAACGAGCACCGCACGGCCAGCGTATTCTATATCCGGAACCGGGAAAAATCCCCGATCAATTATCTGATTAAAATCCTCATGAGCGGGGTCAACAGCAGCATCGGCGCCAAAAGTAACCGAAAAGTTATCCGGCAATACAAGAAAGAATTACGGCAACGCAACCTTCCCCCGGTGGATTACGATTGAATCACGGAACGCAACTCCTGGTAGTCCACATGAGTACAAAAAAGATAATCTGGCTGATTATAATCCTCTTGCTGGGAATAGCCGCGTGGTATGGATACAAAGAGTATAACCGGACCAATAAGAACCTGGCAGAAGTAAATCCAGACTTTAAGATTGATGCAATCAGCCTGTTAAAAGAATTTGAAAACGATGATTCGCTTGCCGGGAGTAAATATAATGGCAAGGTGATTGAAGTGAAAGGCATGGTGAAATCAATAGAACAGGATGCCGGCGATTATTATACACTCGTTATTGGCGATAGTGCCAGTCTTTCTTCCCTGCGTTGTGTAATGGATAGTTCAGAAGCGGCAGGGGTATCATTGGTAAAACCGGGATACCAGTTGATCGTCAGGGGTGCCTGTACCGGTTATAATAAAGATGAAATGGGATTGGGAGCCGACCTGGTCCTGAACCGTTGTATACTCGTGGATAAAAAGGAATAATATTTCAATATGAAAACAAAGATCTTTTTTTGCTTCCTCTTATTCCTGGCTTCGCTGGGTTTAGTGGCCCAGGGAAAATTTTATACCAAGAACGGAAAAATTTCTTTTTTTTCTTCTACTTCCCTGGAAGATATCAGGGCCAATAATAAAACGGTAACGGTATTGCTGGACTCAAAAACCGGCGACCTGCAAATTGCCGTCCTGATGAAAGGATTTGAATTCAAAAAAGCATTGATGCAGGAACATTTCAACAAGAACTATGTGGAAAGTGATAAATTTCCCAAGGCGGAATTTAAAGGACAAGTCATCAATAACAATACGATCAATTATGCTGCTGATGGAACTTACCCGGCAAAGGTCAAAGGCCGCCTTACCATTCATGGCCAAACCAAAGAAATAGAAGCCCCTGGTACCATCCAGGTCAGGGATGGTAAACCTGTTTTACAATCTGTTTTCAATGTACTGGTTGCTGACTATAACATCAGCATTCCCCGGCTTTACCGGGATAATATTGCAAAATCAATACAGGTTACTGTTGATTGCAGTCTCACTACTTTACAATAGAAAAGCTGCCTGCCAGCGCAATCTCACTTGAGCAAAATCCCTTATCTTCGAATTAGGAATAGTTGCATAACTAACTAATTGGAAATATGAAACGCTCGATCAAAAAAGTCGCGGTGTTAGGTTCAGGGGTAATGGGTTCAAGGATAGCTTGTCATTTTGCAGGAATTGGAGTGCAGGTATTGTTATTGGACATAATTCCCAAAGACCTGGCCGCGGATGCGGGACCAGCACATAAAAATAAGATCGTCAACGATGCCCTGGCCGCAGCCGTAAAAAGTAATCCTTCTCCCCTCTACCATAAAGACGTGCTGAAAAAGATCAGTACCGGTAACTTCAACGATAATATGAAGGACATTGCCGGCTGTGACTGGATCATTGAAGTAGTAGTTGAAAGGCTTGATATTAAAAAGCAAGTATATGAACAGGTGGAGCAGTTTCGCAAACCAGGTACTTTAATTACCAGCAATACTTCGGGTATTCCCATCCATCTGCTAAGTGAGGGCAGAACCGATGATTTTAAAAAACATTTTTGCGGGACGCATTTTTTCAACCCCCCGCGTTACCTGCGATTATTGGAAATCATTCCAACGCCCGACACAGATCCTTCTATCGTGGAGTTCCTGATGAATTATGGAGACCTCTACCTGGGTAAGACCACCGTATTATGTAAGGATACCCCTGCATTTATTGCCAACCGCATCGGTGTTTATGGAATTATGTCCCTGTTCGGCCTGGTTGATAAAATGGGTTTGACGATCGATGAAATAGATGCCCTGACAGGGCCCATCATTGGCCGGCCTAAATCAGCCACTTTCCGTACGGCTGACGTGGTAGGGATTGATACCCTGGTGAAAGTAGCCAAGGGAGTGTATGAAAATTGTCCGGCAGATGAAGCCCGGGACACTTTTTTAATTCCTGGCTGGCTGAATAAAATGGTGGAGAATAATTGGCTGGGTGATAAAACCGGCCAGGGATTTTTTAAAAAGACAAAAGGATCTGCGGGTGAAAAAGAAATCCTTACGCTGAACCTGAAAACAATGGAATACGGTCCGCGGGTAAAGCCAAAATTTTCCTCGGTAGAAGCTGCCAAACCCGTAGATGATCTGAAACAACGGTTAAAAATGCTGGTCGCCGGGCAGGATAAAGCCGGCGAATTTTACCGGCATTTCCATTATGGTTTATTTTCTTATATCTCGCATCGCATACCCGAAATCAGTGATGAAATTTATAGGGTAGATGATGCGATGATGGCCGGTTTTGGCTGGGAGATCGGGGCCTTTGAAAGCTGGGATTTGTTGGGAGTGGCCAAAACTGTCCAGGCCATGGAAGCAGCCGCTTATTCGGTTGCCCCCTGGGTAAAGGAAATGCTCACGCTGGGTCACCAATCCTTTTATAAAATTGAAACCGGTAAAAAATACTGTTATGATCCCGCGAGTAAGACCTATAAAGAACTGCCCGGTGGGGAAGCATTTATAGTAATGAGCAATTACCAGGATAAACTGGTATGGAAAAACGGAAGCTGCCGACTCTATGACCTTGGAAATGAAGTGCTGGGATTGCAATGGTTTACCAAGATGGGCAGCATCGGGGGAGATGTGCTTTCGGGAA